>NZ_JBEHZD010000130.1:0-15742 GCF_040240285.1 Streptomyces sp. HSW2009
GGGCGGGGCTCTCGCCCCTCCCGGGGGGCTGTGGGGGGGGGGCGGCCCGCCCCGCCCCCCCCCCCCCCGCGGCGGGGGCGCGCGCCGCGGCCCCCCCCCCCCCCGCCGCCCCCCCCCCCCCCCCCCTCGGCAGCAGAGAGCGGCACGTGTCATCCGGCCGTGGGCAGGCTTTTCGGCTCGTGCCCGGGTACTGGCGACGCGGTAGGAATCGGTGCCGGTTTCGATGATGGTGCCGTTGGCTGTTTACACGCCACGGCGAGCGCCGGTCGGCGCCAGGGCCCCGTGCCCGTTGCCCAGAAGGCGGATCGCCTGCGGGCTCTCGGGTATCAGGTCGATGCCCGCGCGGGCCGCCTGATCGGCTTCGGCACAGCGGCCCGTGTAGGAGAGGCCCAGCGAGCGGCTACCCGCCGCCCACCACCGCATCTCCCCGTCCCCGACCTCGCGGGCGAGCAACTCGGCCCCGGTGCAGTATGCGTCCACCGTGGCACGGGCCGCCGCACTGTTCACGGCCGTGTAGCCGAGCACCCCAGCCGACCGGGCGGCGAGCCGGAAGAACTCGGCGCGGACCCGGAGCGGCTGACGGCCGGCGAGGAGCACGTGCCAGATGGTGCGCAAGCCGCGCCTCGCCCACCAACTGCCGTGGACCGAAAGCCTCGTAACGATGGGTGTGCCGACGTACGGCCGGCAGCGTCCCGTGCTCAGCCGCGCGCCGGCTCCTCGTCCGAAGTCGGTGTGGTGGTGGGCTTGCGGTCCACCATGATCGTGCGGGAGACCACGAAGGTGATCGGGACGGCTGCCGCCGCGGCGATGAGGGGTGCGGCCTTGTCGTTCATTCCGGCGAGGTCCACGAGGACGTAGACGCCGCCGGTGGTGATGGTGAAGTTGGCGACCGTGGTCAGCGGGAAGAGCAGGAACGTGCGCCAGGCCGGACGCGTCCGGTAGGTGATGTACACGTTCAGGAAGTACGAGCCGATGGTGCTCAAGGCGAAGGCCGCGATGTGCGCCACCAGATAGGGCAGCCACCACAGCAGGATGAGGTAGCTGAGGTAGTACGTTCCGGTGTTGATGACCCCCACCAGGCCGAACCGTACGAATTGCCCAGTGATCAACGGACCAGGTCCTTCAGGTCGGCCGCCTGCGGGGCATTCGTGGTCTGTACCAGATAGTGCGGGCGGCGCTTGACCTCGTAGTAGATGCGGCCGATGTATTCGCCGATCACCCCGATCATGACCATTTGGACACCGGCGAGTGCGGTGATGACCACGAGGAGCGTGGCATAGCCGGGGGTGTCCACGCCGTCGACCAATACGGTGCCCACGATCCAGGTGGCGTAGAGAATGGCGATGGAAAGCAGCGTGAGGCCCAAATACACGGCGGCGCGCAGCGGCTTGTTGTTGAACGAGATGACGCCGTCGGCGCCGTAGTTGACCAATTGACTGAAGGTCCACTTGCTGCGGCCTTCTTCGCGTACTGCATTACGGTATTCGAAGGTGATGCTCGGGAATCCGACCCAGGCGAAAAGGCCCTTCGAGAATCGGTTGTACTCGGTGAGCTGGAGAACGGCGTTCACGGCCCGGCGGGAGAGGAGTCGGAAATCGCCCACGCCGTCGACGAGTTCCACGTCGACCAGCTTGTTGACCAGCTTGTAGTAGCCGCGTGCGGTCCAGGTGCGGCTGACCCGGTCGCCGTCCCTGGTGCGCTTGGCGATCACCTGATCGTGGCCCTGCTCCCGCAGCTCGACCATGCGTCCCACCAGCTCGGGCGGGTGCTGGAGGTCGGCGTCCATGATGACGACGGCGTCGCCCGTGGCGTAGCGCAGGCCGGCGAACATCGCCGCTTCCTTGCCGAAGTTCCGGCTGAAGGAGACGTACCGTACGCGGGCGTCCGAGCCGGCGAGCCGCTTGAGGAGGGGCAGTGTGCGGTCCTTGCTGCCGTCGTCCACATAGACGAATTCGAATTCGTGCTGGATGGCGAGGAGTTCCAGGGCCAGGTGCTCATGGAAGCGATCGATGACCGCTTCTTCGTTGTAGCACGGCACGACAATCGAGATCAGCATGGTTCTCCCCGTACGGAATCACGGACGACGGGCCTGCTCGGCAGTTGAGCGGGCCGGAGGACAGAGGGGGCGGGCGGGCTAGTCATGGCTCGCCCGCGGGGCCTGCGGGTGGCTTGGGGTCGGTCCGGCCGCGCGCCGGCTCCGCCAGCCGCGCCAGGCGCCGAGCGAGACGAGGGCGAGCAGCGAACCGGCTCCGACGGCCAGCCCGCGGTTGAGGCCGGGTGGTGTGAAGGAGCAGCTCACGGAGGTGGCGTCGGCGCTCAGCGGCACGGCGACGAGACCGAGGTAGGAGTCGGCCGGGCGGCGCGGGCCGTTGCCGGCCGCGCACTGCCAGCCCTCGATGCGGGGCATGGCGAAGACCGCGGTGCCGCGGTTGCCACGGGGCAAGGTGGCGCGGATGCTGTCGCCGTCGACGCGGATCTCGGTGCCGCCGGTGCTGGTCAGCCGTTCGGCGGCGGTCCTGAGCTTGGCCCGGTCCAGGCAGCCGACCGCGCCGAGCGGCACCGAACCGCCACGGGCCGCGGCCAACTCGATCTGCACCTTCCCGTTCGCCGGGACGCGGCCGAGTGACTGGATGGCCGCGGTCCGGTTGACGGGGTAGTCGCCTCGGAAGTCGGCCGGTTCAAGGTTGCCGCCGCGCAGCGTCGCGGTGCCCCAGTAGCGGGGCGCCCACAGGTACACGGAGCTGCCGGCGGGGCAGGTGGTAGTCAGTTCGCCGGTCGGGTCGGCGGCGCGGTGCCTGGCGGGCAGCCGGTAGCTGCCGTCGCGGGTGCGGGAGAGGTCGGTGTTGCCCCCGACGCTCAGCGTGAAGCGGCTGGGGACGGTGTAGACGCGGGCGCCGAGCAGCAGTTCCTGGTTGCGGAACGCGGACTTCCCGTACTGCGGGGTGGCGCCGGGCGGGCGCACGGTGACCAGCGGCGGCACGGGCTGGCGGACGGTGCGCACCGGGCCCGGGTGGCGCGGGTTCCAGCGCTGGTGCGGGTCGAGCGGCGAGCGCAGCCGGGCGCCGACGGAGAAGATGACGTCGGTGACCGGGTTGTCCAGGCTCTGTACGGAGCGGCCCCGCGAGGTCGAGCCGCCGCCGAGCGCGGTCATGGTGCGGCTGAGCACGTCGGCGGTGAGGCTGCTGTAGTACGCGACGCCCTGGCCGCCGAGCAGCATCGGGTCGTTGCCCGTGGTCTGGTTGCGGCCGGGTTCGGTGCGGTAGGCGGGCCAGCCGTCGGCTTCTTCGATGGCTGCGCGCTGCTCGCGTTGACGGTCGCCCCAGGGCGCGTAGTCGTCCATGTGGGCGAGGCGTTTGCGGTCGCTGACGGCCATCGTCGCGGTGGACTGTCCGACCTGCATGCCGATCAGTACGAGGGCGGCGAGCACGCCCAGCAGCGGGCGTCGGTACGTTTCAGCGGCGCTGAACAGCAGATAGGCGACGGCCACGGCGACGACCCCGGCCAGTGTGATGGGCAGCGACCAGTGCAGGAGTGCGCTGTTGCGGGCGGTGAAGGAGAGGGCGGCCAGCACGGCGCCGCCGCCCGCGAGCGCCCGCCAGCCCGGCCGGCCGCGGCTGACCGAGAGCCAGGCCGAGACGACGAGCAGGGCGCACAGCACGAAGGTCTGCCGGAACTGGCTGCCGTTGGGCGTGGTGAAGGCGTGCCAGGCCAGATGGGTCGGCTTCCACTGGAAGGAGAGCAGCACCGCGACGGTGAGCCCGCTCCAGCCCAGGCGCACCCGCCGCGGCACCGCGGTGTTGAACGGCAGCGACAGCGCGAGCAGCAGGGCCACGGTGTCCACGTACAGGGCGGGCGAGTTGAAGCCGTACGAGCCGGGCAGCAGCCGGGCGAGGACGTCCATCCAGAGTTCGGGCTCGAACTCCGTGTCGCTGCCCGGGTATGCCTCGCCTGTGCCCGCGTAGACGACGCTGACCAGCGGCGCTGCCAGGCCCACGCCGATCAGCAGGGCCAGCAGGGGGCGCCAGAGTTGCAGCAGCAGCTTCGCCACCTGCGGTTGGTGGGTGGGGCCGGGGCTGGCTGTGGGGCCGGTGGTGGGGCCGCTAGCCGGGGGCGGCGCCGGGGTGGCGGGCGGCTCGTCGGCCGCGCCCCCCTCCACCACGGCCTCCCCATCGGCCGCGGCGTGCGCCGGGTGCGGGCTGTCGGTCGGGGCGGGGCCGGGGTGCGCCGCCGCCGACTGCGGCCGGACGTCGGCGGCCAGCGGGGGCCGGTCGAAGAGCAGCCGGGCGATGAGGATCAGGGCGGCCCCGATGGTGGCCATGTAGGCGGTGTAGAAGTTGGCCACCCAGACGAGGGCGACCAGCAGCGGTCCTGCCACCATCCGCCGACCGGCCAGCGTCCATTCGCCGACCAGGCACAGCAGCGGCAGGGCGATCAGCCCGTCGAGCCACATCGGGTTGTAGACGGCGCCGGCCAGCGTCCAGCCGCACAGTGCGTACGAGGCGCCCAGCGCGCCCGCCACCCACCAGGGGCCGGTGCGTACGGTGCGCAGCAGCCAGGCCATGGCGGCGCCGGCCGTGGCGATCTTCAGCAGGCTGATGACGTAGACGGCGAGGTCGATCTGATCGCGCGGGAAGACGCCGACGAGGAGGGCGAAGGGGCTGGTCAGATAGGTGCCGTAGTCGGGCAGGAAGCTGGAGCCGTAGCCGGACTGCCAGTTGACGAAGAGATTGCCGTCGGCCTTGCCGTGCAGCACGTCCCAGAGGTGGGCGTGATAGGGGATGAACTGGTTTCCCAGGTCGTTGACGCTGCGGGTGCGCCAGCCGAAAGGGAAACTCCGCGCGATGACATCACCAAGGCACAACGAAATCGCGGAGAGTAGCGCGGCCAGGCCGGCGGCCCGTGCCCGAATAGCTCGGAAAGGCTCAGGTTTCTTCCCGAGTTGCCGCGGAATGACATCCGCTCGGGGCATGGTGAGAGAAGGCATGGTTGCTTTCGAGACGTAAAGGGGCGTGACTCAGCGAAGGAATTGCACGCTGCTACTCAATATCTGTCCGGCCGAGCAGACGCGTTTCCGTGACCCCGGTCACAGATCATCCCGGGCAGCGATGCGCGTGCACACCGAAGCGCTGACCCACACAATTTCGCCCACCTCCCGGGCAGCATGTTCGAGTTCGTCAGCCGGTTTGACGAGCGAAATACGAGAAGGGTTGCCCACTCGCCGAGAGAAAAAGCCTCCCTTGAATAAAGGCGCCCACAGTTCACCTTCAGTCAATGTGTGGTTCAGAAAAGAGCGTCCTGGGCGGCCCGACGCTCTGGGCGCCTTGGGGGGTGGTCGGACGGCCCTCGCGCCGCGCCGGGCTCGGTGGTGGTGGCTGCCGCCGGGGGGCGGAACGCGAGCTTCGATCGACAGGGGGCCGGTAGGCCATCGCGGCGGCGCGCGACACTGGGTGGCGGGTCGCCCTGCGCGGCGTGCTGCCCGGGGGCGCGCGACGCGGGGTGGCGTTGCCGCCCGGAGGGGGACGGACCGGGCCGTACGGTTCGGTGGGCGCGGTCGCGGCGACGCTCAACCCGCCCCGCCGGTGGGCCGGCCACCGAGGTACGACCAACCCTAGGACGTGGTCGACTCCCAGGGTGCGGCCAACCCTGGACCACACCCGCCCCCAACACGTATCCAACCCCCAAGCACAGCCGAGCCCCGGAGTTGGTCAACCCTCATGGTCGAGGAGGCCGAGGCGGGCCGCGCGGACGCCTGCCTCGAAGCGGCTGCCCGCGCCGCGCTTGTGCAGGAGTTGGGTGATCAGGCGGCGCAGCGTACGGTCCGAGCAACCCAGGCGGCGGGCGATGCGTTCGTCCTTGGCGCCGAGGGCCATCAGGTGCAGGATCTCCCGCTCCCGTGCGGTGTACGGCTGTTCGTCGTCGGCCGCCGCGTCGTCGGGGAAGGGCCGGCCCGCCGTCCAGCCGTACTCGAAGACCTGCTGGAAGCAGCGTGCGAGCAACGGGCTGTGCACGATCGCGTCGCCGTCGTCGAAGCTGGGTGCCGCGCCGAGCGAGACCACGGTGACCAGGCCGTCGAAGGAGGCGAAGTGCGCGGGCACCACGGCGCCCACCCTGATGCGGGCGCCCCGCTCGGCGAGGGTGGCCAGGTAGCGGCGCGCGACCGGGGCCCGTACGACCGTCGGCGCGACCACCATCCGCCACCGTACGCCCTGTTCCAACATGTGCAGGTCGTTGACGAGGCTGGCGTCCAGCACCTTGGCGTCGGGCAGCGACTTGCGCATGACGACCACCTCTTCCCGCCCCAACGCGTCGAATTCGCGCAGCCGTTTGCGGAACAGGTCGCGGTCCTGGAAGAACTCCACCTCGGCCGTGTGCGCGCCGTCGACGCGTGTCGACGGCAGCAGCGCCGCCACGTCGTCAATGGCGCGCAATCCGGCGTCCAGCGAGGCGGCGGCCGTGCGCAGGCGTCGCCGCTGCAACGCGATGAGTTCGTCGAGCGCCCGCTCGACGGAGCGGACCGCGTGCCCGTCGTCGCTGAGCAGCCGGCGCTCGATCAACCAGCGCGCCACGCCGTCCGCCAGCGGGCCGCAGCCGTCGTCGCCCCGTGGTGGCGCGCCCATGGTCTGCCGTACGAGCGTCCCGTACACGCCCTTGGCCTCGGCCGCGTCGGCGAAGGGGCGACCGGCCCCGGATGGTCGGGGACATGTGCAGGCCGGGTGACCCTCGGCGCCGCGTGACGTACGAGAATCGATGGACATGCGCCTGACAATATGACGTGTCCGGCCGCTGGACCAGGTCGCGTGCGTGCGGCCGGTGGGGCCCGTGGGGCCGTTGGGCGCGAGCGGCCACGCCGGTTGCGGCCAGTCCGGGCCATGGTCGTCAGGTTGCCTGCGCATTACCGTCGTGGCTGTACCAACCAGCCGGTGCGTGGCCGTCGTGACGCCCACGCGCGGCTCCTGTCCACGCACCGGTACGGCACGGGCGTGGACGGGTCGACGGGGTACCCCGCCCCGTCGACGGGGTCACCCCGCCCCGCGTCCCCGTACCTCCACCGCACCGCTCGCGCCGCTGGCCCGGCGCGGGATCTGGGCTGCCCGCAGGCGGCTGACCAGCGGTGACGGGGACACGGTCCGAGCCCACCGCCGGCGCCCACCGACCGCCGGCGGCAGACGAAAGGTCTTCCCCCGATGAAGCGTTCCCGTCTCGCCGCGATGCTCCTCGCCGCTCCCATGGTCCTGGTGCCAGCGGCCACGGGTGCGGCGTCCGCCGCCACACCCGAGCCGTCCGCCCCGATGGTCGCCGTACAGCAGGCGGCCCCCGGCAAGGCCGTGCCGGGCAGTTACATCGTCACCCTGCGGCCCGGGGTTGCGCCCCAGGGCCTCACCAAGTCAACGAGAGTGCAGACCCAGTACGTCTACTCCAAGGTCTTCAACGGTTTCGCCGCCAAACTGACGCCCACTCAGCTCGACGCGCTGCGGGCCAACCCCGCCGTGCGGGCGATCGAGGAGGACCAGAAGGTCACCGCGAGTGGCACGCAGACCGGCGCCACCTGGGGCCTGGACCGCGTCGACCAGCGCAATCGCCCGCTGGACAGCTCGTACACCTGGAACCGGGACGGTGCGGGCGTCACCGCCTACATCATCGACACCGGTCTGGACAGCGATCACCCGGAGTTCGGTGGGCGGGCGCAGAACGTGTACAACACGGCCGGCGGCGGCAACGAGGACTGTCACGGGCACGGCACGCACGTCGCGGGCACGATCGGCGGCTCCACCTACGGCGTCGCCAAGGGCGTGGCGTTGCGCGGCGTGAAGGTGCTGGGCTGTGACGGCAGCGGCTCGTTCGCGGGCATCATCGCCGGGTTCGACTGGGTCCGCAAGAACGCGGCCAAGCCCGCGGTGGCCAACGCCTCGCTCGGTGGCGGCTATTCGGCCGCGGTGAACACGGCAGCCGCCAATCTGGCCAACGCCGGGGTGCACCTGTCGGTGGCCGCGGGCAACGACAACCAGGACGCCTGCAACTACTCTCCCGCCAGTGCGTCCGCCGTGCTCACCGTGGCCGCTTCGGACAGCAGCGACCGCAAGGCATCGTTCAGCAACTACGGGCGCTGCGTGGAGACTTACGCGCCCGGCGTCTCCATCACCTCGGCCCGGATGGGCGGTGGCAGCACCCAGATGAACGGTACGTCGATGGCATCGCCGCACGCCGCGGGGGTTGCCGCGCTGTACAAGGCCAACAATGGTGACGCCTCGTCAGCCACCATCAACAGTTGGATCACCACCAACGCCACGCCGAACGTGATCACCGGCAACGTGAACAGCACCCCGAACCGGCTGCTGTTCAAGGCCGACCTCTGAGCCGGCCCCGCGCCGGCCGCGCGGGTCACCTGGGCCGGTTCGGGCCGCTCGGGCCGCTCGGGTTGCGCGGACCGCTCAGGTTGTTCAGGCCGCTCGTCCAACCTGGGGCACCTGGCCGCCTCGGGCCACCCAGGAGGCTGACCCGCAGGGTTACTCGCCGGGCCGGCCGACCCTGATCGATCTCCCGTACGGGGCGAACGTACGCGGCAGCCATACGCGGCGGGGGGGGGGGGGGGGGGGGGGGGGGGGGGGGGGCGCGGGCGCGGGGCCGCCGGCCGCGCCCCCCCGCCCCGCCGCGCGCGCCGGGGGGGGGGGGGGGCGGGGCTGACGCATGAACTGGCTTATGGAATAGGCCATTTGAATGAGCACGCGACCGTCTGGACGTGTCCTTGGTACGGCGCGGCGACACGCCTTCGGCACGTACGGCGCGGCGTCATCGCGGGACCACGGCGGAGCCTCGACGGAAGCGAGTCCGCGGCAGGGGCCGGGTACAGCCCGTCGCAGCGGGACAGCCAGCGTACGACCGGGTGTTTTCGGCAGAGGTGGCCAAAGGGGCGTCCTGGCACCGGGGGCGGGATAGGGGCACGATGCCCAGCCTGACGAGCAAGGCCGCCACCGAAGGAGTGTCGATCATGCACCGAGGGTTACTGGCGATGCGCAGCAGGGTTGGGGTGCGCCGGCGGGCGTGGGGCGGGGTGCTCGCCCTGCTGCTCGCGACCGCGGGGGTGGTCGCCTCGCCCCCGTCCCACGCCACGGCGGGCGAGCGGAACACGGCGGGCACACCGGCCGTCGCGGCGTGCGCGCCCGACACCGAGGCACAGGGAGTGGCCAGCTTCGCGGAGCCGAGCAGCCTGGTGTCGGTGCCGCGGAAGGACGGCCGAGTGGAGCAGTTCCAGTACTTCACGGACAACACCGCGCAGCACCGGATGTCCTTCGTCTGGCACCGGACGCAGGACGAGGCCGGCGGCGATTACGGGCCGTGGCGGCGGGTGAGTGCGGTGCCGGTGGGGCCGAAGGTCACCAGTTACGTGAACGCGGCCGAGGGTGCCGACGGGCGGATCGAGGCGTTCTTCCCCTCGTACGGCATCCAGTGCCACACCGCGCAGGTCGCCGTCGACGGGACCTGGAGCGCGCCGCAGGACTTCGGGCTCAACCCGCCTCCGTACTGGGGCGGGGTCGCCGTCTTCGCCGACCGGGCGGGGCGGCTGCACGCGTTCGCGTCCACGAACGACTACGGCACCTCCATGTACACCAGGGCCCAGGACGCCACCGGGGCCTGGCAGGCCCGGCAGTCGATGGGGCGGGTGCCGAACGAGTTCTCGGGGCTCAGCCAGCCGAGCCGGGTGAGCGAGCTCCCCGACGGGCGCATCCGGGTGGTCGCCCACGAATGGAACGCCGACTCCCTCTACTGGCAGATCACCCAGCGCACACCGGGTGGCGCGTGGGGTGTGTGGGAGTCCTGCCAGGCCGCGGGCTGCCCCTGAGCAGCCGTACGGGGCCCCCGCCGTACGGGCCCGGGCTGGGCGCGCGGCAGGTCCACCGCGCACCCGGCCCTATATCAGGAGATGGGCGCCCGCACCGCACTTCCCGGATATAGCACTGATATCCGGGAAGTGCCCTTAAAGTGATCCCCTCGCCGGGGGCCAAGGGGGGTACCCGGCCGTGATCACGAAGGAAGCCCATGTTCTCGCTCCGTACTGCCGCCTGCGCAGCCGCCGTCGCAGGCGCGGTCCTGGTGCCGCTGCTGCCCGTCCAGGCGCAGGCTGCCGGTTCCGTGCACCTCCAGAAGATCTACTACGACAGCCCCGGCAAGGACGACCGGTCCAACCGGAGCCTCAACGCCGAGTACGTGCAGATAAAGAACTCGACCAGCCGCGGCGTCAACCTGCGAGGCTGGACCCTCACCGACGCCTCGCGGCACAAGTACACCTTCGGCTCGTACACGCTGGGCGCCGGCAAGACCGTGACGGTGCACACCGGTAGCGGCAAGGACAGCGGTTCGACGCGCTACCAGAAGCGCCGGGCGTACGTGTGGAACAACGACCGGGACACCGCGACGCTGCGCAAGTCGTCCGGCAGCAAGGTGGACACCTGCTCGTACAACTCCACCCGGTACGACTACAAGAACTGCTGAGCCACCGGCCGGGCCGCGCCGGGGTGACGTTTGGGGCCGCTCCCCCGGTGGCGCGTGGGGGCGCCTCGGGCCACGCCTGGGCGACACCTCAGGTCACGTCGAGGGTTACGCCTCGGATCACCTCAGGGTTACGCCTCGATGCCGGCCGCCCGCAGCCGGCGGCGCACCGCGTCCCACTCGGGTTCCACGGGGGCGCTGGTCCGGCTGCCGACGCCGACGTCCTTGAAGCCGCTTGAGGTGGAGATGCACACCACCGGCCCTTCGACGTCACCCACCTGGCGCAAGCCGGCCAGACCGGCCGCTGCGGACAGTTCGACCCACAGGCCCTGGGCCGCCAACTCCCGCTGGGCAGAGCGCATTTCATCGTCCGTCAGGAGCAGTGGTCGGCCGCCGCTCTCGCGCAACGCCACCACGCCGCGGTAGCCGCCGACGGAACAGTCGATGCCGTACGCGTCGGTGGGACCCACCTCGACCTCGGTCGCGGGCACGCCGGTGCGCACCGCCGCCGCCAGCGGGCCGCCGGCGGCCGGCTCGCAGGCGAAGATCTGCGGTACGGACGCGGTGACACCGAGCCGGCGCAGTTCGGCGAAGCCCTTCCACACCCCGTAGAGGAGTTCGCCGTAGCCGGTGGGCACGAACACCGCGGCAGGGGCGCCGATTTCGGCATGGATCTCGTAGGCGATGGTCTTGTAACCCTCGGGGCCGAACGCGTGCCCGGTGTGGGTGGGTGTCTGGTTGCTGACCGGGTGCAGTCCGCAGCGCTCGACGACGGTGCGGAGCAGCGGCCACCGGTGCTCGATCGGTACCGGCAGCACCACCGCTCCGTACGCGTGCAGGAAGGCGTCGACGGCCGGCGGGGTGTCCACGGCGGTGAAGACGACGCAGCGCAACCCGGCGCGCGCCGCGTACGCCGCTGCCGCCGCTCCGTGGTTGCCGGACGAGGCGACCACGATGCCGGGCGCGCCGGAGCGCAGTGCGGCACTGGTCGTACAGCGGTTGAGCCGGTCCTTGTGGCTCCAGGTGGGGTTGCGCGCCTCGTCCTTCAGGTAGCAGCCGGGCGCCAGTTCGATCAGGGGGGTGTCGCCCTCGCCGAGGCCGGGCGCGTCCAGTGGGGGCAGCAGGGGCGCCCAGCGGTCGAGCCCGGCGCCCCGGGACAGGCCGGCCCCGGCCGCGTAACCCGGCGCGAACAGGGCGGTGTCCACGCGCTCGTACGCGTAGTCCACCTCGACCGGATAGGAGACGGTGTCGGTGCTGGTCCGCGGGCAGCCGCGGGTCAGCGGGGGCCACAGCGGATAGCTGATGTCCGGGTCGCCGAGTGAGCGCTGGGCGGTGGCCAGCGTGCGGTGAACTGTCACGCCGCCCGAGCGTAGGCGCTCGCGGCTGCGGGCCACAGGGGGCCGGGCGGACGCGGGTGACATCGGGCCCGTGGGTGGGTTGGGTGGGCGGGGGTGATGGGGTGTGTCGCGGAAGGGGGCCGGGGACATCTCGGGGGGCGCCCGGATGGGGCAGTCGCGGGTGCGGGGTGGGTGGCGGGCGCCGAGACTGGGCCCGTGATCACGCTTCGTACCTGGGCGCCCGCAGCGGTACTCACCCTGCTCGCCCTGTCCGCGCCGGCGCAGCCGGTGGCCGCACGGCCCGCGGCCGACGGGCCGGCGCCCGCGCGCACGGTCTCGGCCTGGCTGCCCTACTGGCAGCAAGAGGGCGGCTACCGCAGCGCGTTGGCCCATGCGGACCAGCTCCACACGGTGAGTCCGTTCTGGTACGAGATGACCGGGCCCGAGCAGTTCACCGAACACCCGGGCGCGGGTGAGCTGCGGATCGTCGAAGGGTTGCAGCGGGCCGGGATCAAGGTGCTGCCGACGGTGACCGAAGCACCGGGGGCCCGGGCGATGGCCGAGCTGCTGGGCGACCCGACCCGGCGCGCCACCCACGTACGGGCGCTGCTGCGGCTGGCCGAGAGCCGCCCGTACGACGGTCTCGACCTGGACTACGAGCGGATGAACGAGGACGCCGAGCCGGAGGTGCTGCGGCGGGTGCGGGAGGGGTTCAGCGCCCTGGTCGACGAGGTGTGCGGGGCGTTGCACGACCGCGGGAAGCAGTGCACCGTCGCGGTGTATCCGCGCACCGAGGGCGAGGACTCGGCGCGGGTGTACGACTACGCGCGGCTTGGCCGCTCCGTGGACCGGCTGCGCATCATGGGCTACAACCTGCACGACGCCCTCGGTCCCCCGGGCCCGTTGACCTCGCCCGACTGGTACGACGCGATCCTGCGGTACGCCACCGCGCAGGTGCCCGCGCGGAAGATCGAGATGGGCATCCCGGCGTACGGCTGGGACTACCGCGTCGGCGACAGTGGGCGCGCACTGCACCGCACCACCCGCGAGGCACAGGCCCTGCGGAAGCGTGTCGGCGCCCGCTACGAGTGGGACGAGGCTTCGCGCACCCCGCACTTCAGCTACCTGGACGAGGGGCGCCGGCGCGTCGTCTGGTACCAGGACAGCCGTGGCATCGGCGCCCATCTGCCGACCCTGCACGCGCACGGCGTGGTCAACACGGCCCTGTGGGCACTGGACTTCGAGGAACCGGCCCTGTGGAAGACCCTGGCGAACGGCGCCCGGGACCAGGCCCGTGCCCGGGCCGGCAACGGCAACGGCAACGGCAACGGCAACGGCAACGGCAACGGCAGACCGTAGGGTGAACCACCCTGCACGGGGCGAACGCGGCGAGGCCGTCCCGTGCCCGTGGGACTCGTTAGGTGCCCCCACCCAACCGGCGACAGACCGCCGGGCGAACCACCCCGCACAGGGCGAACGCGGCGGGCAACGGTCCGGGCCGGGCAAGAGCCACCCAGCGGCGGACGGCGCCGAGCGAGCCGCCCCAGTCCCGGCCCGGCCACCCCAGGTGCGGGGCCAACCACTCCGACGTGATCCCGTCACCCCGCCCAGGTCACCCCAAGGCGGCGGGGCCGGCGAGCCCGGGGGTCGGCTGCCCCTGGCGTTCGACCCAGTCCGCGCGGCGCAGTTCGTACTCGACCTCGCCGTGTTCGGTGCCCGGCAGCGGGTCGTCGAAGTGCACGTGGAAGGTGCGTACGTAGCGGAGTCCTGACTTCTCCATCACTCGACGGGAGGCCACATTGACCGCCATGGTCTCGGCCCATACGCGCTCGACGCCGAGGTCGTTGAACCCCTTGCGGAGCAGGGCGCGGGACCCTTCGGTGGCGTATCCGCGGCCCCAGAACGCCGCCTTCAGGCGGTAGCCGAGCTCCACCTCGCGCACGCTGCCGTCGGCCGGCGGTTGGAGGCTGAGCCACCCCACGAACTGCCCCGAGTCCCGTTCAAAGGTCGCCCAGCGACCCGCGGGGCCCAGCTCGTAGTCGCGCAGGATCTTCGGCAGCACCTCGTTCTCGATCACGGAGCGCGGCGTCGGCTCACCCGTGAGGTAGCGCATCACGGCGACGTCGCCGTCCAGGTCCACCAGGTGGTCCACGTCGGCCTCGGTGAACCGGCGCAGCAGCAGGCGTTCGGTCGTCAGGTAACCGGTCATCGGCACACGACCCTCTTCGTGGGGGGTAGGAGATAGCCGCCATGGTGCAGGTGGCTGGCCCGGGTCGTCCAAGAAATTTCCGCCAGGGCCGGGCCGCCTCCAGTGCGGCGGTGCGGCGGCGTGACACGCATCCGGTCCGGACGCCCCGACCAGCCAAGACGATCCGAGTGCCCCGGCCCGCCCGGCCCCGCGTGCGGCTACTTCCAGGGGATGTTCCGCCACGGGCTGCCGGGGTCGGACATCAGCAGTTGGTGGGCCGCCGCCATGTCCTCGTACCAGTCGCCGAACTCCTCCTCGTCGAAGTGCAGACAGCGACCGAGGATGTAGGCGGCGGAGAAGTCCTGCCAGGAGCGGTAGTTGGCCTGGCTGAGCCGACCGGCGCGCAGCACGCCCTGTTCGGCCTCCTCCAGGGTGCAGTAGCGGGCGCCGAGTCCCCAGCGGGCCATGCAGGACGCCCGCCCGTAGTCCCACGCCTCCACTGAGCGGACGAACTTGCCCTCGCCCAACAGCCCGTCCGCCCGGAACCTGGCCTCGTACCGCATGATCCGGCCGATCAGCCGCCGCACCCCGGCCACCTGGGAGCGCACCTCAGCGTCGCTGCGCGGCTGGGCCACCGTCACCCCGTCGGGCGTGATGCGCGGCTCGGCCGCCTCGGCTGCGCTGTGCCACAGGGCGCGCTCGGCCACCTGCCGCCAGTGGTCCACCTCGACCGCGCCGGCGAAGTCCAGCGCGAGCGAGCGACGTATGCCGAGCGTGAACTCCCATACGGGGCTGGTCATTTCGGCCCGCAGCAGCAGATCTTGGGTGCGCTGCCAGTCGGCCCGCGAGCCGATCCCCCACCACTCGCCGAGCCGATCCCGCTCGGCGGTGTAGCCGCCGCCGTGGTAGGCCATGGCGTTCCACAGTTCGCCGTTGCTGACGGAGAGCAGCGCCCCGCAGGCCAGGCCGTGCGCGACCGGTCCGCGCAGCGGCCCGCCGATGTACAGGGCGCGGAGTCGGCGCGGCGGCTGGCTGCACCGGGCGGCGCGCTCGGCGTGCTGCTGCCAGACCGCGCGGTGGCTGGTCGTGGTCGGGAAGTACGCCTCGCAGGGGCTACCCGGGTTGACCGCGAGCCACCGCGGGTCCTTCGCACCCCACACCCGCGCGTACCAACCCAGCGACCCGGAGTGGAAGACGGGGTCTTCGACCGGCACGGGCAGCATGCCCTCGGTGTAGACGGCCAGACAGTCGGTGCGGGTGCGCGGGTCGCGGTACGGGGTGAAGACGACGCTGTCGGGGCGGGCGTCCACCCGGGCCCGCGAGTCGGCCACGAACAGCGGCGTACGGGCAAGCACGTCGAAGTAGCCGGCCCAGTCGCCGCGGCCCTTCGCCTCGTACAGGTCCTGCTCGACGGCGCTGGGTGGCTGCCAGCCGGACGGCTGCTCCTGCTGCGACTGCGGTGCCGGCTGGGGGTGGGCCACGGGGTAGTAGGCGCTGCCTGGTAGGGGCGCCGGGTACGGGGCGCGGGCGCTCGGCGCCGAGGGTGCGGCGGTCGGCGCGGTGCTGCCGTCCAGCGGCTGTGTCTGGGCCTGCGGGTGCGCCTGCGGCTGCGGCGCCTGGTCGTCGGGGGGCGGGGTGTCGACCGCGCCGCCGGCGCGGCGCGGCGCGGGGGGGGGGCGGGGGGGGGGGGGGGGGTTATCAAAGTCAGGCGGCGCCCCCTAGGCGGATGGTT
>NZ_JBEHZD010001300.1:0-232 GCF_040240285.1 Streptomyces sp. HSW2009
GGGGGGGGGGGGGGGGGGGGGGGCGGCGGGGGGGGGGGGGGGGGGGGGGTCCCCCCCCGGGCGGCGGGGGGGGGGGGGCGGGGGGGGGGGGGGGGCCCGGGGGGGGGGGGGGGGGGGCCCGGGGGGGGGGGGGGGGGGGGGGGGGGGGCGGGGGGGGGGCGGGGGGGGGGGGTGTTGCGGGGGCTGGGGGGGCGGGGGCGGGCCCTTGGTTGGGGGCGAGATGGGGTACGGA
>NZ_JBEHZD010001301.1:0-233 GCF_040240285.1 Streptomyces sp. HSW2009
TGCCAGCGGATGTTGTTCACCTTCGTGAAGGTGCCGCTCCAGTACCCCTGAATCCATCGCTGGTAGGAGTAGGCGTTGCCAGACGTGGGGATGGTGATCGGATAGAGCGCGGGGTTGGTGGTGTGGTTCGCCCCGCTCGCCACGTTCGCCGAGAGCAGGTTGACGATATTGGAGGTGGTCGTCGCGGAACTGGATGTTCCATAGCTCTCGTGGACCGCGAATGTCGCTGCCAT
>NZ_JBEHZD010001302.1:0-232 GCF_040240285.1 Streptomyces sp. HSW2009
GCCCCAACCCGCTTCATCCCCCGCCGCTCTGGGGAGTACGAGGGGGAGGGGCGGGTGAATCCGCCCCTCGGCCGCGGCGCGGCGTCGCCCCGCCGCGCCACCGTCTGACGGGGCCCTTGACCCGACGCTCGCCCCGTCGCCCCGTACGGAGCCGACACACCCCACGGCTCCGTACGGGGCCCCCGCTTTGTTGGCCCGTACGGGGCCGTGCGGCCGTCGCGCCCGGGCGCCC
>NZ_JBEHZD010001303.1:0-232 GCF_040240285.1 Streptomyces sp. HSW2009
GCTATCACCGTCCGACGCCGCTGTTCGAGGAATTGACCATCACCGGCAAGCAGGAATCGGTGGAGGGACGCAAGATTCACACCGTCGGCGACATCAAGAACGCCGCCGGTGAGGTGTGCGTGTCGGTGCAGGGACTGTTCATCGACGCATCGGTGCCGCGTCCGCGGTAGCCGTCTGCTTCGAGCTGGAGGGTTCCTTCGTGCACTGCCGGCGTGTGAAGGGACCCTTCAGC
>NZ_JBEHZD010001304.1:0-231 GCF_040240285.1 Streptomyces sp. HSW2009
TTTTTTTTTTTCTGCTCCACCTGGAGCGTTTGCGTGATCGGGGGCTCGGGGCTGGGGCTGTGTTTTTTTTATTCTGGTGTTGCGGGGGGGGGGGGGGGGGGGGGGGGCGTCGGGGGGGGGGGGGGGGGGGGGGGGGGGGGGGGGGGGCCCGGGGGGCCCCCCCCGGGGGGGGGGGCGGGGGGGGCGGCGGGGGGGGGGGGGTATCTCCCGGGGGGGGGGGGAGAGTTGTGG
>NZ_JBEHZD010001305.1:0-230 GCF_040240285.1 Streptomyces sp. HSW2009
GGTGTAGAGGCCGGCCGCGCGGGGGCGGGGGGCGGGGGGGGGGGGGGCCGGCGCGGGGGCGGCGGCCGGGGCGGGCGCGGCCGGGGCCCCGTCGAGCAGCAGCACCGGCACCCGGCCCGCGCCGTCCGGAAGCGGCACGGCCGCCTCGTCGCCGGCGCCGGCCTGCGCCCCGCCGGGCAGCTTGGCCGCCGGGGCGGCGGGGGGGGGCACGGCGGCGGCCCCGGCCGCGG
>NZ_JBEHZD010001306.1:0-230 GCF_040240285.1 Streptomyces sp. HSW2009
TTTTTTTTTAATGATACTGCGAGCTGCTTGATCTTCACTAGGAGTATCGTCGTCAGAGTCAGTTGTGTATAAGTGTCAGATCCCCGCCGGGCTAACCGTACCGGAGGGCGGCCTCAGTCTTCGGTCGATCCCCGCCCTGACTCTTATACACATATCCGACACAACGAGACGGACTCCTCTCCGGCTAGAGGGTGAAGAACTTAAAGAATATGATGGATGGGGTGGTGGGG
>NZ_JBEHZD010001307.1:0-229 GCF_040240285.1 Streptomyces sp. HSW2009
GCGCTCGCCTCCGCCCTCGCCTTCGAGGCGCCCAAGCTCGGCCTGCGGGCCGGCGGCATCACCGTCGACCACGGCCTGCAAGAGGGCTCCGAGGTGCGCGCCGCCGAGGTCTGTGAGCGCCTCGCCGCGCTGCACCTGGACCCCGTGGAGGCCGTGGCGGTGGCCGTCGGGGGGGGGGGGGGGCGCCCCGCCCCCCCCCCCCCCCCCCCCCGCCCGCGCCCGCGCCCCC
>NZ_JBEHZD010001308.1:0-229 GCF_040240285.1 Streptomyces sp. HSW2009
GGTGGTGCCGGCGCTCGGGGCGGCTTCGGTCACGGCGGCGGGGGGCGGTAGGGGGCCTGGGGCCGTGGGTGCGGTGCTGGTGCCGCGGATGGGGCTGGTGGGGCCGGCGGCTGTGGTGGGGCCGGCAGGGCTGGCAGGGCTGGCGGATGTGGCGGGGCTCGTGGGGGTGGTGGCGGGACCGGCCGCGGGGGCGGCTGACGCGGGGCGGGTGCCGGCCGCGGGGGCGGCG
>NZ_JBEHZD010001309.1:0-227 GCF_040240285.1 Streptomyces sp. HSW2009
AGGCGGATGGCGTCGCGGGCGAGGCCGGCTTTGCGGAGTTCGGGGGTGATTTCGAGGTCGAGTGCGACGGTGGCGCCGGCGTCGGAGGCTACGGACCAGCCTTCGCGGGGGGTTTCGGTGATGATGACTTCGTCGGGGGTGAGGTCTACTGGTTCGCCGTCGACGGTGATGGTGGCTGTGCCGTCGCGGAGGGCTTGGGAGAGTGCGGCGGCGTCGGTTGCGGCGAC
>NZ_JBEHZD010000131.1:0-15666 GCF_040240285.1 Streptomyces sp. HSW2009
CCCCGCGGGGGGCGGGGGGGGGGGGGGGGGCTATGCCCCTGCGGGGGGGGGGGGGCTGGGGGGCGGGGGGGGGCGCGTCGGGGGGGGGGGGGGGGGGGCGGGGGGGCGCGGCCCCCGCACGTGCGTGGGGGCATTCTTGCGGGGCGGGGCGGCGGCCGGGCCGCCGGCCCGAGGGCGGGCGCCGGCGGCCGGCCGGGCCGGCTGTGCTGAACCGGCCGACCGGGCTGACCCGCCGCGGGGGCCCGCCGCGCGTCTCAACCCTCCCGGTGCACCTTCTGGTTGGAAGCCTGCGCGCGCGGCCGTACCACCAGGAGGTCGATGTTGACGTGGGCGGGGCGGGTGACGGCCCATTCGATGGTGTCGGCGACGTCGTCGGCGGTCAGTGGCTCGGCCACGCCCGCGTAGACGGCCGCGGCCCTCGTCAGGTCGCCCTTGAAACGGGTGCTGGCGAACTCCTCGGTCTTCACCATGCCCGGCGCGACCTCGATGACGCGCACCGGGGTGCCGCACAGTTCCAGCCGCAGCGTCTCGGCGATCACGTGCGCGCCGTGCTTGGCGGCCACGTAACCGCCGCCGCCCTCGTACGTGCCGTGCCCGGCCGTGGACGACACGATGACCACCGTTCCGGCCCCGGAGGTCGCGGCGCCGGCCGCCGTCAGTGCCGGCAGCAGCGTCTGCGTCAGGTGCAGCGTGCCGAGCACGTTCGTCTCGTACATGGTGCGCCAGTCCTGCGGGTCGGCGCTGGCCACCGGGTCGGCGCCGAGCGCCCCGCCCGCGTTGTTGACCAGCACGTCGACGGACGGGTACGCGTCGAGCGAGGCGGCGAACGTCTCGACGGCGGCGCGGTCGGTGACGTCCAGCGGGTACGCGACGGCCGCCTGACCGGCCGCCGTCAACTCGGCCGCCAGCGCCTCGATCCGCTCGGTGCGGCGCGCGGTGAGGACCACGCGGTAGCCGGCGGCGGCCAGCCGGCGCGCCGTCGCGGCCCCGATCCCGCTGCTCGCGCCCGTGATGACGGCGGTGGGTGCGGTCGCGGTCATGGCAGCCTCCTGGTGCGGCGGTCCTGATCTCCGTATCTGCGTATTTCCGTACGCAGGATATGCGGGGGTCACGGGGTGGGCGCGGCTGGAGCTCGACCCTGCCCGGGCGCGGGCGGGGCCCTGGGGGGGGGGGGCGGGGGGCCCCCCGGGCCCCCCCCCGGCACTCAGGCCACGATCAGATGGATTCCGTACCCCACTGCCGCCGCACACAGCGCGAAGCACAGATAGGCACCGGAGCGGGCCAGCGCGCTGGCACTCGTCGTGCTTACTGGGCTTGCCCCGCCCACGGTGGTTGCCGTGCTTGCCGCGCCTGCGGCACCTGCGGCGCCCGTGGTGTCGTCCGCCGGCTTGGCCGAGGTGCCGACGATGCCGAGCGTGAACACGCCCACCAGGGCGACGGTCACCACCAGGCTCACGCCGAAGACCTCGCCGAGTGCGGCCCAGTCGATGTTCATGGCGCTGTTTCCTTCGATCGTCTGCGGTGTCTGCGGTGTCTGCGGTGATCTGTGATCGTCCGTGGAGCCCGGGGGCGTACGTCGCCCGGGGCGTTCGTGTCACGGGGGCGGCGCGGGCGCCGCCCCCGTGGGCTAGGCCGGGGTTGCGGGTGCGGCCGTCGCCGGTGCCGGGGCGGCTGCCGGGGCCGGGCCTGGGGTGGGCGCCGGCGCGCTGTCCGGCGCGGCAGCGAGCGCGTCGATCAGCGCTGACGCGTCCGCGGGGGCGGATGATCCGTCGAGTACGGGCTCGGCGGCAGGCTCGGCCTTGGACTCCGCGGCCGGCCGGTCGCCGGGAGCGGACTGGGCGAGCGCCGCGCCGGTGGGCGGCGGGGCGACGCTGCGCACCGCGGCGGTCACCACGCCGATCGGCTCGGCGTCCTGGTCGGTGGTCCGTGCGGCGGGAGCCGCGGCGACCGGGGTCGGGGCGCCGGTTGCGTCCGGGGCGGCAACTTCGTTGACGTTGGTGTGGTCGACCGGCTTGCGGCGCGAGGCCCGCCAGATGGCGCCACAGGCGATGATGGCGAGGACGGCGACCGTGGTCACGCCCCAGTTCCCCTGGTCGGCCAGGAGAGCGGCGGCACCGGCGACGATCCCGGCGGCCGGCAGTGTGAGCCCCCAGGCGATGACCATGCGGCCGGCGGTGGACCAGCGCACCACGCCGCCCTTGCGGCCGAGACCGGAGCCCATCACGGAGCCGGAGCAGACCTGCGTGGTGGAGAGCGCGAAGCCCAGGTGCGACGAGGCCAGGATGACGGTCGCGGCACCGGTCTGGGCGGCGAAGCCCTGCGGCGGCTGGATGTCGGTGAGGCCCTTGCCCATGGTGCGGATGATGCGCCAGCCGCCGAGGTAGGTACCGGCCGCGATGGCGAGGCCCGCGGAGGCGATCACCCAGGTCGGCGGGTCCGAGGCGGGCGCGACCACGCCGCCAGTGACCAGGGCCAGGGTGATGACGCCCATCGTCTTCTGCGCGTCGTTGGTGCCGTGTGCCAGCGAGACCAGGGCGGCGGACGCGATCTGCCCGGCGCGGTAGCCCTTGGCGGTGTCCTGCGGATTTCGGTTACGGGCGATGCGGTAGGTGAGCCGGGTGGCGACCAGTGCGGCGATGCCGGCCACCAGCGGGGCGGCGACCGCCGGGATGAGGACCTTCATGACGACCGCGTCGCCATTGACCCCGTCCATGCCGACGGAGACCAGGGTGGCGCCGATCAGGCCGCCGAAGAGTGCGTGCGAGGAACTTGAGGGGAGACCGGCGAGCCAGGTCAGCAGGTTCCAGACGATCGCGCCGACCAACCCGGCGAAGATCACTTCTGGCCGGATGCCGGCCCCCTCGTCGATGATCCCGCCGGAGATGGTCTTGGCCACCTCGACCGAGAGGAACGCGCCAACGAGATTCAGTACCGCGGACATGGCCACTGCGGTCTTGGGCCGCAGCGCCCCTGTCGAGATGGTGGTGGCCATGGCGTTGGCCGTGTCGTGGAACCCGTTCGTGAAGTCGAACACCAAGGCCGTGATGATCACGATCCCGATGAGAAGCGTGATGTGTTCCATTCACCCAGGCAATCGTTCAGGGGAGCAACGTCTCGCCGAAAGTAGGTACGAAGAGTGAACAAAAAGTGAACTAGGTGGGGCTTGAAGGTGACGCCGCTCGATGGGTGTGGCGATGATCCCGGAATCGCCATCCGTCACTTCGGTAAAGCCGCAGGTCAGAAGCGCCTTGAAAGCGAGTCGCCGGCCCGCTATCTGACGTACACGCTACGGCCATTTGATATCCCCATGGGATTTACGTGGACCCGTCATGGGCGAGTGAACCGGAACCACCCTCGGTGACGTCCACCGGGCCGCGCCCCCCCCCCCACCCACGACCCGCGCGGCGCGACCCGGGACCGCAGCCCCGCAACCGGATGCCGCCCGCCCCGCACCCCGTCGCACGGCGTTCCCCGCGCGTGGGCGCGCGAAGGGCCCACCCGCTGGCGACCACCACGCCGCGCACACCCGCCGGCCCCCGTGGCCGGACCCCCGATCGCGGCGCGTGGTGCATGGCCGGTTCTCGGCCCTCCTGGGTCCCCCCGGCTTCCCGCGCGCGGGGCGATGATGGCCCGACGGCAGGGGCGAGGATGGCGGGACGTGGGTACGCGCGCCCGCGAGCGCGGGGCGGAGCGCCACCGGGGTGCAGGATGCGGCGTGCGGTAGCCGCGGCCGGGCGCAGACGGGTCGTACGGGGGACTCCGGCCTGGACGGGGACCTGACAGGATCGGGTGCGGAGGTGGTCGCATGGGGCGGCGTCGGCAACCGGAGCGGCGAGCGGACCGGCAGGGGGAGCGGGCCCAGCGCGGCGGGCCGAACGCGGAGGCGGCGGCTCCGGACGCCGGAGCGGAACCCGCGTTCGGCGCGGGCCCCATGGCCTCCGGGACCCCCGGGACCGACCACGACGACGACCTGGACCCGCCCGAGTTGGCGACGCTGCCGCCGGCCGACGCAGCGCGGCTCCGCCGGGCGTGGCGCGAGGTGGTGGACACCGCGCGCAGGACCACCGATGAGGGCCTGGTCGTCGGCACGTCGGGCAACGTCTCGGCCCGGGTGGGCGACGTGGTGCTGGTCACCCCGAGCGGCCTGCCGTACGACACGCTCGGGCCGGCGGACCTGGTCGGCGTCGACCTCGACGGGCGCCAGTGCATCGGCCACCACGGCCCCACCAGCGAACTCCCCCTGCACCTGGCGATCTACCGGGCCACCGACGCCCGCGCGGTCGTGCACACCCACGCCGTACACGCCACGGCCGTCTCCACGCTGGTCACCGAGGTGCCGGCGATCCACTACATGGCCGGGGCGCTGGGCGGCCCGGCCCGGGTCGCCCCGTACGCCCTGTACGGCAGTGACGATCTGGCCCGCCACATGCTCGCCGCACTCCGCGACCGCACCGGCTGCCTGCTGCGCAACCACGGCACGATCACCTACGGCAGCAGCCTGCGGCAGGCGTACGACCGCACGGCGCAACTGGAGTGGATGTGCCGGGTCTGGCTGACCGCATCCGCCGTCCCCGGCCACACTCCCACCCTGCTCAACCCCGCCCAACTCGACGAAGCCGCCACCCGCCTGCGCACGTACGGCCAACCAACACCCACGGCCGACCAGCCAACGTCCCCGGACGGGCTCCCACCCGAGGCGGTCTGAACCGACCGACTCCCCGCGCGGGACGCCCCGTTCCTCCTCGCGCCAGTCGCACCCACCCAGTCGCCCCCACCCGACCGCGCCGCCCGCCCTCCCGCTCCCAGCCACCGCCCGCAAAGGGCCCTGCCCGCTGGCCGGCCCTCGCCCGGTGCGGCCTGAACTGGCAGACCTTCCCGGCGTGGCGCGCCCCGTTCTGTCCGTGTGGTCGTCGTGCCTGACCGGGCGCGGCGTCCGCGGTGCCGTCGGCCCGCTGCGCGCCGACGCGCAGCCGCCACCCATAGAAGGACCCCGCCCGCTGGCCGGCCGCCGGCCGGTGTGGCTTGAATCGGCCGACCTTCCCGGCGCGGCGCCCCGTCCCGTTCGCGCGGCCACCGTGTCCGCGGCCCCTTGCGGGCCGGCCGTGCGCTGCCCGCCCCGTACGCCGCGCGCCGTACGCACCTGGTCGCCGCCCGCCGTCCACACCAGGCGCGCCCCGTCGGCGCCGAAGCCCCCCAGCCCCGCCCCACGCAATCCTCGCCCCGCCGGGGCCACCAACCCGCGGGCACGGCGCCCGGGCCCCTGGGGCGCCGCACTGGCGCACGCTCACCCGTCGGCGCGCGTCCACTGGCCGGTCCCGTATCGGACGCCCACACTGGGGAGGATGCGTCTGCGTACAGCGGCGGCCGTGGCCGCCACCACCGCGCTGGGTGCCGGGGCGGCCGTCTGGGCCGGTCGGTGCGCGAGCGGCGTCGCCCTCACCCCGGGCCGGCCGCTGCCCGGCGAGCCCAAGCTCACCGTGCACTCCACCGCCGCCGGCCAGGTCACCCTGACCCGCACCCTGGCCTCCCAACGCCCCGGCACCTACGGGCTGACCGGCGACGGCTGCCACGCCGCCGTCGGGCCCGTTGTCGAGGGCGCACCCCACCCCGCCGACTGCGTCGTACGCCGCCTGGAAACGGTCACCCGCGGCACCCTGGAACCGGGCACCCGCGTCTGGCTCACGCCACAGGTGTACGAGGGCGACCCGGGCCGGGCGTTCGGCCTCTCCTACGAGGACGTCGAGGTGGACGGCGAGATCGGACCGCTCCCCGCCTGGTACGTGCCGGCCGTCCGGGACACCTGGGTCATCACCGCGCACGGCATCGGCGCCACCCGCGAGCACCCCCTGGTGGTCCTGGACTTCCTGCACCGCAAGCAACTGCCGGTGCTGAACCTCTCCTACCGAGGGGACGCGGGCGCCCCGCCGTCCCCCGACGGCGTGAGCCACCTCGGCTACGCCGAATGGCGCGACCTCGACGCCAGTGTGCGCTACGCGGCGCAGCGCGGCGCCCGCCGCATCGTGCTCTTCGGCTGGTCGACCGGGGCCGCGATGGCCCTGCACACCGCAGCCCACTCGCCGCTGCGCCATCTGATCAGCGGCCTGATCCTGGACTCCCCGGTGCTCGACTGGCAGACCACGCTGCGGGCCATCGCCGCGGCCCGCGGCACCCCCGCGCCGCTGCTGCCGCTCGTGGTGCGCGCCGCACAGGGCCGCACCTCGCTGCACGCGGGCCGTGCCGCGCAGCTCGCCGACAGCGGGCGGATCGACGTACCCACCCTGATCCTGCACGGCCCCGACGACCACCTCGCGCCCTGGGCCGCCTCCCGCGAACTCGCCGAGCGCCGCCCCGACCTCATCACCCTGCACGCCGTCCCCGGCGCCCCGCACGCCGCCATGTGGAACGCCGACCCCGCCGGCTACCAGGAGGCGCTGCGCCGCTTCCTGGTCCCGCTGGTGTGAGGAGCAACCGGTTCCGTCTGTGTGGGTGCCCTGCGGTTCCACCGCGGCGGGTACGGGCGACCGCCTGGCGACCGCGCCCGGGCCCCTCCCGCCGACACCGGGCCCCGCCGCCACCCTGGCCCGCCGGGCGCCGCACCACCGCGGCCCCGCTCGGCCGCGCGCCCGTCGCTCGCTGCCGCTGGCACGGGCTGCCTGGACGCCGCGCCGGACGCCCGTGGTTCACCCGTACGTCACGCATTCTTCGCCCACTCCTGGTCCACCGACCGTGCCACTCCTCGGCCATGCGTTCGTATCGGCCAACGCCCAAACGGGGCAAGGAATCGGCACGTTCGTCGCAGCAGCCACATCCGTTGCGCTCACGCGGCCGGATGACCACCGATTGGGTTTTCGGGCCTTCAGGGGCAAGACTGCTCTTGTGACGTCCCGTACCCCGCGCGACTCCCGACTCCGACTCGTCCCGCACCGGCCGATCGCCGGCGCCCGCAGGGCAGTGCCGCAGCGCGCCCCGCGCCCCGCCCCACGACCACCGGAGGGCACTCCGCCACCAGCGGAGCTCGCCCGCCACGCACGGGCCTCGCTCGCCGGCGCCGCCCGCGTTGCCCGCTGGGCCGCAGCCGAGCCAGACGGCGAAGCGGCGGTGCGCCCGGGGGCCTACGGGGCCCTGTCCGACGTGGCGGCCGACCGGGCGGCCGACGCCCTCGGCCTGACCCCGCTTCAGGTCCGCACCGACTGGGACCGGGCCAGGCTCTCCGGCCTGATCGAACTGCACGGCGGAACCGCGCGCGCGGGCTGGCGGCTGCGCGCCTGGGACCGAGACGACTCGGCCGTGCTCCGCGGCTGGGTCGCGCTCTTCGACGCCTGGTCCATCGCACGCCCCTGGCAGCCGGACGGCCGCGGCCCGGCGGCCCGCGGCGGCGCCGACCCGGCGGCGGTGGCCGAAGTCATCGAGGCCGTGCCGCAGTTGCTCTCGGTGCTCCAGCTCTCGGCCGGCCCCATGGGCTATCCGGACCTGCTCGACCTGCTCCGCAAGCGCGTCGCCGAACTGCGGACCGAGCGCTGCGAGGTCCCCTACGGCCAGCGCGCCCCGCAGCCTGGCCCCGCCACGACCGAGCGTTCCGCCCTGACGATCGCCGCCGTCCCCGAACAGGTCCCGCAGCCCCGCTCCGGCGCTGCCACCGGGGGTACGGAGGCCCGCGCGGACCTCGCACGGCCGGCCGCGCCCGCGCCCGGCGAGGGAGCGCGCCCGGCACCCGTGGCAGCGGCCACCGAGTGCGACGTGCCCGAAGAACTGCTGGCCTGGGCGCTAGACGGGCTCGCCGAGGTCGGCGCGCTCGTCGTCCGCGAGGCCACAGGCGCCGCCCACCGCGAGGCCGAACTCACCGCCATCGGCAACTGGGCGGTCTGGGTCAAGCTGGAACAGATCTGCGTCGCGGCGCAGAGCCCGGCCGGCAACATCGAGCAGCACGCCGAGGACATGCTGCGCGGCTGTGCCCAGCTCACCCCGGGCCCGGCCCGTGCCGAGTACCGCGCCTGGCTCGCCGCCAGACCGGTGGGCAGCGCCGTCACCGAACTGCTCGACGCGGCCCGCGGCGACGACGCGCTCCTGCGCGGCCTGGCCTTCGAGGCGCTGCGCGTGGTCGGCGCCCCGGCCGAACCCGCGGTCCGCGCCGCCCTGGACGAGTCCCGGCTACGGCCCTACGCCCTGCTGTGGCTCGCCGAGATCGAAGGCGCCGACCCGGAGGACACGCTGGAGGTGCTCACCCGCGAGGAGGCGACCTGGCTCTGGGTGGACACGGCCGCGGCCATCGCCGACCACGGTGAGATAAGCCTGCTCGTACGGCACCTGGAATCGGCGGTGCAGGGCACGGTCCCCGCCCTCCTCGCCGAGGTCCGCGAGATCGGCCACCCCCGCACCGTGCAGGTGCTGGTCGCCCTCGCCGCGGCCCACCCGGACCCGGCCCTCGCCAAGGCGGTCCGCCGGGCCGCCTTCCAGGTCCACACGGGCGGGACCTGACCGCACGCCCCGGGCGCCGGCCCGGCCACCCGGCCGGCGAGCCGGTCCGGCCGAGCCGGCGCCCCGCGGGCCCGGCCAGCCGGACGACACCCCGCCGCGGATCAGTCAGGCACCCCCGGTACGTACGTGCCGAAGCTCCACACGTTGCCCTCCACGTCGCGCGCCATGTAGTCCCGCGAGCCGTGCTCCTGGTCGGTGGGCGGCATCAGGATCTCCGCGCCGTGCTCCGCGGCCCGCGCGTGGTGGGCGTCGGCGTCCTCGATCACCACGTAGACCCCGGCCGGGCCCGCACCGGCCATCGCCTCGCTGAACCGGCTCCCCGGGCGCTTGGTGCCGAGCATCACCATGCCGTTCCCGTAGGCCAGTTCGGCGTGCACGACCGTGCCGTCCTCGTCCTCGTACACCGCGTGCTCGGTGAACCCGAAGGCCGTGGTGAGCTGCGTGATAGCGGCCCGGGCGTCGGCGTAGAGCAGCGTGGGGTAGAGGGTGGGGCGGGCCGCCCGGGTGCCGGTCATGGTGCTCACCTTCCGTACTTTCCGTAGCGCAGGGTGTGGGGATGTGGCTCGCCTCACAGTCTGGCACCGGGGTACGACAACGCCCGGAGCGGCGCGTTCCCCCCGCCCCCCGCCAACCCCTTGCCCGCCCCCGCTACAGTGGTCCGTATGGCCATTCTCCTTGCGCACTAGACGGCTCCCGCCCGGCCCCGCATGCGCCGCCGGGGCGCGCTGTCCGCCGCCGCCATCGCCCGGTGCGCTGCGTGCGGCCGTGGTTGCGCGCCTGTCCCTTCCGCCGTCCGTTTCCGCCCTGGAGTCTTCCCCGTGATCACCGCCACCGGCCTTGAGCTGCGCGCCGGCGCCCGAGTCCTCATCGAGTCCGCCTCGTTCCGCATCGCCAAGGGCGACCGCATCGGCCTCGTCGGCCGCAACGGAGCCGGCAAGACCACGCTCACCAAGTGCCTCGCGGGCGAGGGCGCACCGGCCGCCGGCGCCATCACCCGCTCCGGCGAGGTCGGTTACCTCCCGCAGGACCCGCGCACCGGTGACCTGGACGTGCTCGCCAGGGACCGCATCCTCTCCGCCCGCGACCTCGACGTCGTCCTGCGCAAGATGCGCGAGAACGAGGACCGGATGGCGAACGGCAAGGGCGCCACCCGCGACAGGGCGATGAAGAAGTACGAGCGCCTGGAGACGGAGTTCCTCACCAAGGGCGGTTACGCGGCCGAGGCGGAGGCCGCGACCATCGCCGCCAGCCTCGGCCTGCCCGACCGGGTGCTCGGCCAGCCCCTGCACACCCTCTCCGGCGGCCAGCGGCGCCGTGTCGAACTCGCCCGCATCCTCTTCTCCGACGCCGACACGCTGCTCCTCGACGAGCCGACCAACCACCTCGACGCCGACTCGATCGTATGGCTGCGGGACTACCTCAAGAGCTACCGCGGCGGCTTCGTCGTCATCTCGCACGACGTCCAACTGGTCGAGACGGTCGTCAACAAGGTCTTCTACCTGGACGCCAACCGGTCCCAGATCGACATCTACAACATGGGCTGGAAGCTCTACCAGGCCCAGCGCGAGGCCGACGAGAAGCGCCGCAAGCGCGAGCGCGCCAACGCTGAGAAGAAGGCCGCCGCGCTGAACTCGCAGGCCGACAAGATGCGCGCCAAGGCGACCAAGACCGTCGCCGCCCAGAACATGGCCCGCCGGGCCGAGAAGCTGCTGTCCGGCCTGGAGGCGGTGCGGGTCTCGGACAAGGTCGCCAAGCTGCGCTTCCCCGACCCCGCGCCGTGCGGCAAGACCCCGCTCACCGCTGAGGGCCTGTCCAAGTCGTACGGGTCGCTGGAGATCTTCACCGACGTCGACCTGGCCATCGACCGTGGCTCGCGCGTGGTGATCCTCGGGCTCAACGGTGCCGGCAAGACCACCCTGCTGCGGCTGCTCGCCGGCGTCGAGAAGCCCGACACCGGCAGCGTCACCCCAGGTCACGGTCTCAAGCTGGGGTACTACGCGCAGGAGCACGAGACGCTCGACCCGGACCGTACGGTGCTGGAGAACATGCGCTCCTCCGCTCCCGACCTGGACCTGGTCGACATCCGCAAGACGCTCGGCTCGTTCCTGTTCTCCGGCGACGACGTCGACAAGCCGGCCCGGGTGCTCTCCGGTGGCGAGAAGACCAGGCTCGCGCTCGCGACGCTGGTGGTCTCGTCCGCCAACGTGCTGCTGCTCGACGAACCCACCAACAACCTCGACCCGGCCAGCCGCGAGGAGATCCTCGGCGCGCTGCGGACCTTCACCGGGGCCGTGGTGCTGGTCACGCACGACGAGGGCGCGGTGGACGCGCTCCAGCCCGAGCGGATCATCCTGCTGCCGGACGGCGTGGAGGACCTGTGGGGCCAGGACTACGCGGACCTGGTGGCCCTGGCCTGACGCCCGCGGTCACCGTGCGCGGCGGTGATCGGAGCGTTCTGGATCATTCGGCCGAGTCGTGATCCTTCATCTGAGTGAGAAGGGCTCGTACCCCGGCGCGTCATCACGGTGTGGGCGCGCGCACGCAGCGTAGCGCCCGAGCCTTCCCGGCGGGCCCGTGAGCGTCGCGTCTGACCTGCCGCTTCGCGATGCACTCCGAATGGACGCAGCCGTACAAGCATCCGGATTTTCGTATTCCGGCGCGCTCCCGGCGGCTTTCTGACCGGAACCCGGCCACGTCGACCTTGTCGAATGGGTGGCCAGGAGCGCGGCTAGGGGTGATCATGAGAGTCCCATAGCGCACTTCCCATGAGGAGGCACGGGTGGCCGAGACTCTGAAGAAGGGCAGCCGGGTAACCGGCGCCGCGCGTGAAAAGCTCGCGGCGGACCTCAAGAAGAAGTACGACTCCGGAGCGAGCATTCGAGCGCTGGCCGAGGAGACCGGCCGTTCCTACGGCTTCGTCCATCGAATGCTGAGCGAATCAGGAGTGACGCTGCGTGGTCGCGGCGGAGCGACACGAGGGAAGAAAGCCGCTTCGACCTGACGCCACACAACACCCCACACGCAACACCCCGTCCCGCCTGAGCCCGGGTCGCATCACGGGCGTGCATCGCGCGCGCCGGTAGCGACACCCGGTCGACGGTCCGGTCGGATCAGTGGTTACTGTGCAGTTAACTTACGGCTGTAGTGACCGCTGCCGACCGACCGGAGGCTTCTGTGACCCTGCTCGACACGGACGGCGTACGCCTGACCGTCGATGACGCCATCGCCACGGTGACCTTGACCAATCCGGCCAAGCGCAACGCGCAGTCGCCCGCCCTGTGGCGGGCTCTGATCAAGGCCGGTCGCTCGGTGCCCGGCAACGTGCGCGTCGTGGTGCTGCGCGGAGAGGGCAAGTCCTTCTCCGCGGGCCTCGATCGACAGGCGTTCACCCCCGAGGGCTTCCCCGGTGAGCCCTCCTTCATCGAGCTGGGCCGCAGTTCCGCGGCGGAGCTCGACGCCACCATTGCCGCCTACCAAGAGGCGTTCACCTGGTGGCGGCGCACGGACATCGTCAGCATAGCCGCCGTTCAAGGGCATGCCATCGGCGCCGGCTTCCAGCTTGCGCTCGCCTGTGACCTGCGGATCTGTGCCGACGACGCACAGTTCGCGATGCGTGAGACCAGCCTTGGCCTGGTGCCCGACCTTGCGGGTACGCACCCACTGGTCTCCCTCGTCGGGTACGCCCGCGCGCTGGAGATCTGCGCCACCGGCCGGTTCGTCCACGCGGCCGAGGCCGAGCGCACCGGCCTCGCCAACTTGGTGGTGCCGGCCGCCGAACTCGACGCTGCGACGCAGGACCTGGCCGCCGCGCTGCTGGCCGCGCCCCGCGACGCGGTGATCGAGACGAAGGCGCTGCTGCGGGGCGCGCTGGACCGCGACTTCGACGAACAGCGGGCCGCCGAGCGCGCCGCACAGGGCCGCCGGCTGCGCGACCTGGCAGGTCTGGCGGAATAGCCCAGGCAGCGCCGGCGGTCGGCCCGCCGTACCGGTCCCGTCCGGGGCCTGGTGCGGGGGGTTCGGCTCATTCGGTGGGTGCCTGGGCCGCGGCTTGGGCTGCGGCTCGTGCCGTGGGTTGGCCCGTAGGTTGGACCGTGGTTGCTCTGTGGGCTGCTGCGCGGCCGGGTTTGCGAGTCGATCCGTGGGTTGGCCCGTGAGCGGATTCGCGAGCGGGCCCGCGGGTTGGCTCGTGGTCGCGCCCGTGGCCTGACCCATGGGCTAGTTCGTGGTCGGGTCCGCGGGTCGGTCCGTGGGCTGGGGCGCGGCTTGGTCCACGGCCGTGACCAGCACCGCGACCGTGACGCCCGCCCGTTCGGCGGAGTCCGGGGCCAGGGCGGCGCGGGCCGCCTCGCGCACCGCGCGGGCCACCGTGATCGGCCGGTGGCCGGCCGCGACCGCCACCTGTGCCTGTACGTGCCGGCGGGTGGCCGCGACGGTCGCCGACCCCGACGGGGCGGACGGCGCGCCCGCCCCCGCGCGATGACCGCCGCTGTTCCTGTCGGACCGGTCGTCGTCACCGCCGCCGGGGTCCGCGGCGCCGTACTGCTCGCGCGGCCCGGTCTCGATCCGTACCGCCCTGGTCAGCCCGCCGAGCGCCGGCGCCAGCCCGGCGACGCCCGGGACCGCTGCCACTGCTGCCGCGACACGCTCTTCCGCAGGCACCGCCGCTGCGGGGCGGCGGCCGGCGCGGGGCGGCTCCGGCTCCGGTGGGTGCGGCCCCGTCGGCCCGGCCGAGGCGCGTCCAGCCGCCTGTGCTGATCCGGCCGCCCCGGTCGCCCCGTCCAGCAGAATCGACCCGGCCACCTCCTTCCCGTCGGGGAGGTCGTCCACATCGCCGGCCAGGAACGTCCCGACGGCCTCGGCGGCGTCATCCATGTCGTTCAGCTCATCGAGTACGTCCACCGAGCCCGGGGCGCCCGTCGTGCCCGGTGGCTCCGTGTCCGAGCCGTCGAGCAGCCCGGTCACCCGTAGGTCCACCGTGGTCACGGCGAGGCCGAGTCGGTCGACCGCGGTGGTGTGCAGCACGGCCCGTAGCCTCTCGGCCGATGTGGGGAGCGGCTGGTCCGCCGTGGCCAGGAACTCGCCCGACACCCGGAGCGGGCCCGGGGCCAGTGCCGTCGGCGGGGCCGGCACCGCGGGCCTGGCCGCGTCGGTGGGGTCGGCCAGGTCGATCCGCAACGCCGTGACGCGGGTGCCGGGCACGGTTGCCGCTGCCGTCCGCAACGCCCCCGTCGCCGCGTGCTCGGTCAGCCACGCCCCGTCGAGCGCCGTGCCGAGCGGCAGCAGTCTGCCGAGCCCGAGTTGTTGCCGTACCGCCTGTGTCAACGCGTCTGCCACCACGGTCCCGCCGCCCTTCCCGCCTGCGGACGCCGCTGCGCCCGCCCCTCAGCGTGCCGTACCGCGCGGGTCCCGCGGGCCCCGACCCACCCGTGGGGCGCAGCCGTTCGCACGACTGCCGCGCCCCACGGGCGCGTGTCAGTGGGCCCGCCTACGGTGGGGGGAGGAACGGTCAGACCGCTCCCTCCGGCACACAGGGAAAGGGACGATGCGCGATGACGGAAACGGCACAGAAGCAGGCGCAGAACACGGCCCCGGGAGCCTCGACGCCCAGGGGCGGCGGTGCGCCGGCGTCCCGTGGCAAGACCACGATCGCCGACGGCGTCGTCGAGAAGATCGCCGGGATCACCGCACGTGAGGTGCCGGGCGTGCACGCCATGGGCAGCGGCTTCGCGCGTACCTTCGGCGCGGTGCGCGACCGGGTGCCCGGCGGCAGCCGATCCGTCACGCGCGGCGTCAAGGCCGAGGTCGGCGAGGTCCAGACGGCGCTCGACCTGGAGATCGTGGTCGACTACGGCGTCTCCATCGGCGACGTCACGCGCAACGTGCGCGAGGATGTCATCTCCGCCGTCGAGCGGATGACCGGCCTTGAGGTCGTCGAGGTGAATATCGTGGTCAGCGACGTGAAGCTGCCCGACGAGCAGGACGACGAGTCGGAGTCACGGCTCCAGTAGCCGGCCTGGGCGCGGGGCGCGGTGGAGCGGAGGGAGTTCACATGAGCATGGCCGTGGTCGGTTTGGCCGCCGGAATGGCCCTGGGCTTCGCCGGGTATTTCGGCGGCTTCGGAGCCTTTCTGCTGGTGGCGGCGTTGGGGCTGATCGGGTTCGTGGCAGGCAAGTTCTTCGATGGAGACCTGGAGTTGGGCGACTTCTTCCGCCCCCGCGAGCGCGACGGTCGACGGCGGTGAGGCCGCGTGGTGCACTCCGGTGAACGGGGCTCGACGCGGATCGCCGACCGGGTCATCGCGAAGATCGCCTCGCAGGCGGCCCGCGAGGCGCTGCGACCGGCCAGCGACGTGCGCCGCGCCGGCGGCAAGCCCCCGCACGCCGCGGTCGCCGTGCGCGACCGCCCCGGCCGCGACGGCCTGCGCGGCGAGGCCAGGGTGCGGGTCGCCGTCGAACTCGGCTACCCGTCCGACATCGGCGCCCAGTGCGGCGCCGTGCGCCGTCAGGTGAGCGGCCGGGTCAGGACGTTGGCCGGGATGGACGTACGGGAGGTGGCCGTCACGGTCGAGCGGCTGTACGCGCCGGCGGGCGCGGCCCGGGGGAGGGCGCGGTGAGCGACGCGGACGCAGGGCGGGCCGAAGGGGAGGACGGCGGCGGCCACCCATCCCCATCTGAGGAGACCCCGCCGGTGGGTTCGGTCGAACCTGGATCTGGACCTGAATCCGGCCCTGGACCTGGACCTGGAGCTGAATCCGGCCCTGGGCCCGGGCCTGGAGCCGGTCCCGGCGCCGGGCCAGAACCTGCATCCGGACCTGGACCTGAGTCCGGACCTGAATCCGAGCCCGAAGCTGGCTCCGGCCCCAGCTCTGAACCTGAATCCGGACCCGAACTCGAACCCGGGCCCGGCCCCGCCGAGTCATCTGGGAGTGGCGCCCCCGTCGCACCCGCCGCCGGTGCCACCCCCGCGACACCCAGCATGCGCAGCACCCCCAGCACAGACCCCGCGGGCTTCGCGGTGCCCGCCGGCGGGCGTACCGGGCTCGCCGCCGGCGCGTCCCGGCGCCCGCCCGTGTGGGAGAAGACTGCGGCGGGCAGCACCACCGCGCCGGACCACGGCGAGGACCCGCCGCCGGGGTCCGCGGCCCGCCCGGTGGAAGCCGCCGACGCGAGTGCCGCCGATGCCGCTGACACC
>NZ_JBEHZD010001310.1:0-226 GCF_040240285.1 Streptomyces sp. HSW2009
ACCCGCACCACCCGCATCCACAACCACCGCACCAGACGTCACCACCACCAACCGCGAACCACCCAACAACGGCTCACCCAACCACTCCCCCACCACACCCAACACACCCTCCACCACACCCACACCCACACCCGACACACCCAACAACACCACCGAAGGAACCACCCCACCACCACGCACCGACTCCACCAACCCACCCAACGAACCCCACACCCCACCCACACCA
>NZ_JBEHZD010001311.1:0-223 GCF_040240285.1 Streptomyces sp. HSW2009
TCGCCGGCTCCTCGAAGTTCAGGAAATGCGACGCCCACATCTGATGCTGCCCCACACCCGCCGCGAACACCGTACCCGCAGGCGCCAACTGCCCCACCCGCTCAATCACCTGCTGCGGCGACAGACTCCCATCCGCCGGCAGGTCGTAACCGAGCGGATACGTCGAACGCCACCGCTCCAGATCAGCCCACCACGCACTCAGGTCATTCACCTGACCCTCAGC
>NZ_JBEHZD010001312.1:0-200 GCF_040240285.1 Streptomyces sp. HSW2009
GACCGACGAGGAGTTGGAGATCGCCACCCAGACGTACGAGCTGGTCACTGCCTGACCGGCGGGCACGCCCGGCCGGGGACGGCCGCACCCTCGTCCCCGCCCCGTGAGCCGGGGACGGGGGTGCGGCCGGGCCGTCGAATCGGTCTAGACCAGCCCTATAAATTCCGCGCTGAAACAAACGGATAGGATCTGCCCCATGC
>NZ_JBEHZD010001313.1:0-1114 GCF_040240285.1 Streptomyces sp. HSW2009
AGATGTGTATACGAGACAGCGCACGGCGTGCCCGACGCCGATCCGCGCCCGGACGGGTCCGAGGACGCTCCGGGCCGACCCGGCGACACCACGGCCGGCGTCACCATGGCCGGCGGCCTCGCGGCCGACGGCCGGGCGGACGGCCAGACCGCCGGGGACCAGCTCACCGGGGACCAGCCGGTTGGCGGCCAGCCCGCCAGCGGCCACCCGGTCGATGGTCAACTGGCCGGCGGTACGGGCCAGTTCGCCGCCGTGGCTCCGGTCGTCGAGGGCTCGAACCCCGGTACGGACACCGCGATCGCCGAGCCCCTACCCGCCCCGGCCCGCCGGCCCGAGGCAGACCAACCCACCGGCACCGCCACCCCGGACGCCCCCGCACAGGGCACCCCCGCGCACGGCGTACCGACGCAGGACACGCCGAGCCACGGCACTCCGGCCCACGGCACGGAGTTGCCGCACGGCGAGCAGCCGGCCACGCCCGACGGCGGCACCCCCGCGCACGGCACGCAGGGCCCCGGCGCCCCCGCGCACAGCACCCCGGTCGGGGGCACGCCCATCCAGGGCCAGGCGGCGGGCGGCGGAAACACCGGCGTCGAGCCCGGCTCGGAGGCGGCCGGCGCGGCGGTGGGCGACACGCCCGGGGGCGGCATGGCGGGCGGGCCCGGCGCGGATGACAGGACGTCACCCACCGGCCCCCGCGCATCCGACGCAGCACAGGCCGCACTCGCCGCGACCGGACCCACCGCAGCGGCCGGTTCACACGCCCCCGCGGCCCCGGAGTCCGTTGCCGAACGGGCCCGCTCCGGACACCACGGCATCCCGGAGGCACCGGCCGCACCCGGCGCGGCGCCCCGTACGCCCCGTACGCCCGTCCCTGGCGCGCCGGACGCGCCCGGCGCCGGCGACGGGGCGGAGCAGCAGCCGGACGCCCCGGAAGGCCAGCCCCACGCGCGGGCGGGGGCCGGCGTTCCGCACGCCGTGGCCGACCCGGGCGACGGCGTCCGGGCAGCCGGGCCCGCCGCCCCGCACCCCCCGCGCGCGGGCGGCGTGGCCCGTGCTCCGGCCGCCGGCCCGCCCCCCGCGGCCGGCGCCGCCCCCGCCCCCCCCGGCCCGG
>NZ_JBEHZD010001314.1:0-687 GCF_040240285.1 Streptomyces sp. HSW2009
ATGCTGGGCGGCGCCGACGGCCCGCTGGAGCGGCGCGACCCGGTGCAGGTCCCGGCGTTCGTCGCCGAGGAGGCCGGCAACCGCGACCAGGCCCGCACCCTGGTCCTCGACGGCACTGCGGCCCGCGTCGACTACCTGCTGGTCCGCGGCTCGGGCGCGCGCCTGGGCGACGCCGAAGCGGTCACCGCGGCGGGCAGCGACGAACGGCTCGACCGGGTCGTCGCCCACCTCGTCGCCGGCTCCGGAGCCGACCAGACCAACGAACTCGGCGGCTACGCCGTCCGCTACGTCCTGGTACGCGACAGCGCCCCGCGCCAGTTCGCCCGCGTCCTGGACACCACCCCGGGCCTGACCCGGCTTAGCCAGCAGAACGGCAGCGCCCTGTGGCGCGTCGACCAGCGGGTCGCCCGGGTCACCGTACTGCCGCCGACCAGCGGGGACGGCCAGCAGACGGCGGCCGTGCCGCTGCCCGTCGCCGCCGGCCCGATCGCCGCCCGCGACACGCTGCCCGCAGGACCCGCAGGCCGGGTGCTGCGCGTCGCCGACAAGGCCGCGCCCGGCTGGCGGGCCACGCTCGACGGCAAGGAACTCAAGCGGATCACGGTGGACGGCTGGGCCCAGGGCTTTGAACTGCCGGCCGCCGGCGGCCGGCTCACCCTCACCTAAGAGTGTGTCTTATACACATCT
>NZ_JBEHZD010001315.1:0-15061 GCF_040240285.1 Streptomyces sp. HSW2009
GCAGGCCGCTGGGGCCCGGCACCGCCGTCCGACCGCTCGGGGCCGGCTCCGCCGGGCGGTCCGGGGGGCCCGGCGCCGCCGGTTCCCGAGTTCTCGACGCTCACCGGCGTCCTCCCGTCCGCGGCGTGGCTGCCTTCGGCGGGGAGGCCCCCATCCCTGTCCGGTCCCTGCGCACTGCCCTTCCGATCTTCCGCTCGCCCGTGCCGCCCCGTGCGCCCTCGCACCCGACGCCACGCGCACCACCGCGCGGACTCAGCCGCACGGACACCGCACGCACCACCTGCCACCGACCCTGCCCGGCACATGCCAGTGGCACGCGCCCAACGACGCGGCACTACCTGCCACCGGGCGACGACCAGCGCAGCCGCACCAACGGCCGCGGAAGGCCGGCACCGCCTCCGCGCCCGTCCGCCCCACCGGTGGCCGACCGGACGGACCAGCACAACGATACGACAGGTGTGCCGTAGCTCACTCTCCTGGAGAAGCCGGACGCAGATGGACGATGTCGCCCGCGGACACCGCCTCCCGGCCGCCGCCCTCGGTCGCGATCACCAGCCGGCCGTACCCGTCGATGGCCACCGCCTCGCCCACGCACTCCCGGTCACCGGGCAACATCGCCCGAACGGCCCGTCCGAGCGTGGCACATCCGGCCGCGTACGCCTCCTGCAACCGACAGGCCGTCGGGTCCCCGTCGGCGTCCCGCCACTTGCCGTACCACTCCTCCAACGAGCGCAGCACCGCGCGCAACAGCGGATCGCGGTCCAGGCCCTGCGCGCCCGCCAGCGACAGCGAACCGGCACCCGGCACCGGCAGCTCCGCCGCGCGCAGCGTCACGTTGAGCCCGATGCCGATGACCACGCCACCGGCGGCGTGGTCGGCGCCGGCGACGTGGGCGCCCCGCGCGTCGGTGCCGGCGGCGACCCCGGAACCGGCCGCATCGGCCCCGCCGGCGCCAGCCGCCCCACCAGCCCCGCCCGGCACGCGCTGCCCCACCGTCCGCTCGGCGAGGATGCCGCCGAGCTTGCGCTCCTCGCCGCGCACGGTCACCAGCAGGTCGTTGGGCCACTTCAGGGCCGTGTCCACGCCGGCCGCGCGGGAGAGCGCGCTGGCCGTGGCGACGCCGGCGAGCAGCGGCAGCCAGCCCCAGCGGTCCAGCGGCACCCGCGGACCCGGCTGGAGCAGTACGGAGAAGAAGAGGCCGGAGCGGGGCGGCGCGCTCCAGCCGCGGTCGAGCCGGCCGCGGCCCGCCGTCTGCTCCTCGGCGACCAGCACCTGCCCCTCGCCGGCGCCGGCCGCCGCTCGGGCGACCAGGTCGGTGTTGGTGGAGCCGGTGCTCGGCACCACGTCGAGCGCGGTCCACAGGCCGCCGGGGCGCAGCAGGGCGCGTCGGAGTCCGGACTCGTTCAGGGGCGGCCGGTCCAGGTCGGACCAGCGCTCACCCGCGGAGAACTGCGGGGTCTGCGGGGCATCAGATGAGGTCATGCGGGCCAGCCTAGGAGCCGCGGACGCCCGATCCCGGGACCTGGTGCCCCGGCCGCTCCCGCCCGCATCGGTGTGGTCAACGCCGCACCGCCGGGCCGCGGACACGCGGATACCCTACGTCTCGGTAGCCAAGGCCCTCCGCACGGCATGACCTGGGACCGCGGACGGCCCACACCCCCCGAGGACGAGCAGGAGCCGCATCCCGATGTCCGAGCCGGATTACGACATCCACACCACCGCGGGGAAGCTCGCGGACTTCCAGCGCCGCGTGCAGGAGGCCACCCACGCCGGTTCGGCCCGGGCGGTGGAGAAGCAGCACGCGAAGGGCAAGCTGACCGCCCGCGAGCGCATCGAGCTGCTGCTGGACGAGGGGTCGTTCGCCGAGCTCGACGAGTTCGCCCGACACCGCTCCACCAACTTCGGCATCGACAAGAACCGCCCGTACGGCGACGGCGTGGTGACCGGGTACGGCACCGTGGACGGCCGCCCGGTGTGCGTGTACTCGCAGGACTTCACCATCTTCGGCGGCTCGCTCGGCGAGGTGTACGGCGAGAAGATCGTCAAGGTGATGGACTTCGCGCTCAAGCACGGCTGTCCGATCATCGGCATCAACGACGGCGGCGGGGCGCGGATCCAGGAGGGCGTGGTGGCGCTCGGCCTGTTCGCCGAGATCTTCCGCCGCAACGTGCACGCCTCGGGCGTGGTCCCGCAGATCAGCCTCATCGTCGGCCCGTGCGCGGGCGGCGCGGTCTACTCCCCCGCGATCACGGACTTCACCGTGATGGTCGACCAGACCTCGCACATGTTCATCACCGGGCCCGACGTGATCAAGACGGTCACCGGCGAGGACGTGGGCTTCGAGGAACTCGGCGGCGCCCGCACCCACAACACCACCTCGGGCGTGGCCCACCACATGGCGGGCGACGAGAAGGACGCCATCGAGTACGTCAAGGCGCTCCTGTCCTACCTGCCCTCCAACAACCTCTCCGAGCCGCCGGCCTTCCCCGAGCCCGCCGACCTCGCGGTGAGCCCGGAGGACCTGGAGCTCGACACCCTGATCCCGGACTCGGCGAACCAGCCGTACGACATGCACCAGGCGATCGAGCACGTGCTGGACGACGCCGAGTTCCTGGAGACGCAGGCGCTGTTCGCGCCCAACATCATCACCGGCTTCGGCCGCGTGGAGGGCCACCCGGTGGGCGTCGTCGCCAACCAGCCGCTCCAGTTCGCCGGTTGCCTGGACATCGACGCGTCCGAGAAGGCCGCCCGCTTCGTCCGCACCTGCGACGCCTTCAACATCCCCGTCCTCACCTTCGTGGACGTGCCCGGCTTCCTGCCCGGCGTGGACCAGGAGTACGGCGGCATCATCCGGCGCGGCGCCAAGCTGATCTACGCGTACGCGGAGGCCACCGTCCCGCTGATCACGGTGATCACCCGCAAGGCGTTCGGCGGCGCGTACGACGTGATGGGCTCCAAGCACCTGGGCGCCGATCTCAACCTGGCCTGGCCCACCGCGCAGATCGCCGTCATGGGCGCGCAGGGCGCGGTGAACATCCTGCACCGGCGCACCATCGCGGCGGCCGAAACCCCCGAGCGCGCCGAGGAGTTGCGCAAGGAATTGATCGCCGACTACGAGGACACCTTGTTGAATCCGTATGTCGCGGCCGAACGGGGGTATGTGGACGCTGTGATCATGCCGTCGGAGACCCGCCGCCACATCGTCCGCGGACTGCGGACGCTGCGGAACAAGCGCGAGTCCCTGCCGCCGAAGAAGCACGGCAACATCCCCCTGTAAGGAGGGCCGTTGACATGGTGATCAAGGTCGTACGAGGCAACCCGACCCCCGAGGAGCTCGCCGCCGCCCTGGCGGTGGTCCGGGCCCGCGCGGCGGCTGCCGGCGCCGCCGCGTCCGGTGCCGACGCGCCGGAGGAGTGGTCGGACCCGGCCCGCACCGTCCCCGGCCGCCGGCTGCCGCACCCCGGCCCGAAGGCGTGGCGCACGACCTTCTGGCCCGTCTGACCCACCAGCGCGGGGGAATCCACCAGCGAAGCAACTGCCCGCCGGCCGGCGCACGATGTTCCGCATGTTGTGGTCCGACCCTCCGAACGAGCCGCCTGACGAACTGCGGGTGACGCAGACGATGGTGCGCCGGGCGGGCACGGTCCTCGCGGTCGCCTCGGTCGTCCTGATGCTGATCATCGCGCTCGGCGCCTGACCCCTCTTCTGCCCCGCCTCGCCCCGCCTCGCGGCTGCGGCTGCGGCTGCGGCTGCGCCCGACACCGGCGCCGGCCCCGGCACTACCCCCGCCCTTGGCCCCGGCACCGAGCCCGGCTCCGGCCCGCACCGGCCCTGGCCCCGGCCCGCATCGGCTCCGCCCCCGACCGCCCGCCGCCCGGGCCACCCACCGCGGGCCGCCGCCACCCGCACGCCCTGCCTACGATGGCCACATGAACGCCACTCCCACCCGCCCCGCCCGCCGGCTCGTCCTCGCCTCGCAGTCGCCCGCCAGGCTCGGCCTGCTGCGTCAGGCCGGGCTCGCCCCCGAGGTGATCGTCAGCGGGGTGGACGAGGAAGCGCTCAGCGCCGCGACCCCCGCGGCCCTGGCCCTGCTCCTCGCCGAGGCCAAGGCAGCCGCGGTGGCCGAACGCCCGGCGGCGGCCGACGCGCTGGTCATCGGCTGCGACTCGGTCCTGGAACTCAACGGGCAGGCGCTCGGCAAGCCGGCCGACGCCGAAGAGGCCATCGCCCGCTGGAAGGCGATGCGCGGGCGCGCCGGCGTCCTCCAGACCGGACACTGCCTGATCGACACCGCGACCGGCGCACGCACCAGCGCCACCGCCGCCACCACGGTCCGCTTCGGCAACCCGGACGACGCGGAGATCGCCGCGTACGTGGCCAGCGGCGAACCGCTCCACGTGGCCGGCGCGTTCACCCTCGACGGCCGCTCGGCCCCGTTCGTCGACGGCATCGACGGCGACCCCGGCAACGTGATCGGCCTCTCGCTCCCGCTGCTGCGCCGACTGCTGGCCGACCTCGGCACCACCATCACCGACCTGTGGCAGCCGCAGGACTCCTGAGCCGCAACGGCACGCACGTCGTACGGGGGCACGGGCCGGGCCCGCTCCCCGTACGGCCGCCGCTCACCGGCGCGCCCGCGGCCCCGCCGCTAGGCACTGGGCGCTGGGCGAATCCGCTGCCCCGCCGCTAGCCGCTGGTGGACGGCGCGGGACCGGACGCGGCGCCGGCCGACCTCGCGCCCGCGGCGTCTTCCTCGCCGTCGTAGCTGAACAGGCTGAGCACGATCAGCCCGAGCACCACCATCAGCCAGCCGAAGGCCGGCCAGCCGACCAGGCCGACCGCGAAGGCGCCGAGCAGGCCGTGCGTCACCGCGCAGGTGATCAGCAGGATGCGGACGAAGCGGCCGGGCGCCAGGTCGCGGACGGCGGTGCGGAGCAACGCGAGCCCGCAGCACAGCAGATAGAGCGCGATGAGCGCACCGGCGATCCAGGTGGCCAGGGTCATCGCGGACGGATCGAGATCGGCGAGCGACATGTCCTGGTGGTCGACGACCAGGCCCAGAATCCAGTTGAGCAGCGCGATGACGACCGCCTCAGCCATCAGCACCACCGCCGCCACAGCGGCCACCACTCTGCGCGTCATCACGTCACCTCTTCCCCGCCGCCCAGGGGTTACCCCCAGTACGCCGACCCGCAACGCTACTAACGGGTACGGCCAGCGACAAGGGGTCTGCAACGGCTCCGCACGGCCGGTCGGGCCCCACCGCGCACACCATCAGAGGCGGACGACAGGCCGGCAAAGTTTCCCCCTTCCCTTAGTGGATTCCCTACAAAGAATCCCCACGGGGCATGGGGGTGCCATATCGAGACCTTGCCCACATCCGAAACCGGTCTGGCGTGCGCCAAAGTCGGGCGTACCGTGGAGCAACGGGGGATGTGGTCCCTCTACAGGGATCTGGTGCAGGCGCTCTGTGGCCAAGCTCACGCCCGGGGTCTTCTCGGCGCCCAGTGTTGCCTGTACCTAAACTCTGCTTGTTTCAAGGAGGGAGCCATCGTGCGCAAGGTACTCATCGCCAACCGTGGCGAAATCGCTGTCCGAGTTGCCCGTGCTTGCCGGGATGCCGGGATCGGGAGTGTGGCGGTGTACGCGGACCCGGATCGGGACGCGCTGCATGTGCGTGCCGCGGATGAGGCGTATGCGTTGGGTGGTGATACGCCGGCGACGAGTTATCTGGATGTGGCCAAGGTGTTGGCTGCTGCGGCGGAGTCGGGTGCGGATGCGGTGCATCCGGGGTACGGGTTCCTTTCGGAGAACGCGGAGTTCGCGCAGGCGGTGTTGGATGCGGGGTTGGTGTGGATCGGTCCGCCGCCGCAGGCGATCCGGGATCTGGGTGACAAGGTCGCTGCTCGGCATATCGCGCAGCGTGCGGGTGCGCCGTTGGTGGCGGGGACGCCTGATCCGGTGTCGGGTGCGGATGAGGTGGTGGCTTTTGCGCGGGAGCACGGGTTGCCGATTGCGATCAAGGCGGCGTTTGGTGGTGGTGGGCGGGGGTTGAAGGTGGCCCGTTCGTTGGATGAGGTGGCTGAGTTGTATGACTCGGCGGTGCGTGAGGCGGTGGCGGCGTTCGGGCGTGGTGAGTGCTTCGTGGAGCGGTATTTGGATCGTCCGCGGCATGTGGAGACGCAGTGCTTGGCGGATCAGCACGGGAACGTGGTGGTGGTTTCCACGCGTGACTGCTCGCTCCAGCGTCGGCACCAGAAGCTGGTGGAGGAGGCTCCCGCACCCTTTTTGACGGAGGAGCAGAACGCGGAGCTTTACCGTGCGTCGAAGGCGATTTTGCGTGAGGCGGGGTATGTGGGGGCGGGGACGTGTGAGTTCCTGGTGGGTCAGGACGGCACGATTTCCTTCCTTGAGGTGAACACTCGGCTTCAGGTGGAGCACCCGGTGACGGAGGAGGTCACCGGGATCGATCTGGTCCGGGAGATGTTCCGCATCGCTGATGGCGAGGAGCTGGGTTACGACGATCCGGCGGTGCGTGGGCATTCGTTGGAGTTTCGGATCAATGGTGAGGATCCGGGGCGTGGGTTCTTGCCGGCGCCGGGGACGGTGACGCGCTTTGATGGGCCGTCGGGTCCTGGGGTGCGGTTGGATGCGGGGGTGGAGTCGGGGTCGGTGATTGGTCCGGCGTGGGACTCGTTGTTGGCGAAGTTGGTGGTGACGGGTGCGACGCGGCAGCAGGCGTTGGAGCGGGCTGCGCGGGCGTTGGGTGAGTTTGAGGTGGAGGGGATGGCGACGGCGATTCCGTTCCATCGTGCGGTGGTGGGGGATGCGGCGTTTGCTCCGGAGCGGCATGGTCAGGCTGGTCCGTTTGCGGTGCACACGCGGTGGATCGAGACCGAGTTCGTGAATGAGATTCCGCCGTTCACCGCGGGTGAGGTGGCGGATGAGGACGGTGAGGGTGGGGCGCGGGAGACCGTGGTCGTCGAGGTCGGCGGCAAGCGCCTCGAAGTCTCCCTCCCGGCGACCCTCGGCTTCGCCGCCCCCCCCCCGGCCGGCGGCCAGGCCAAGAAGCCCAAGCGCAAGGCGTCCAAGAAGTCCGGCTCCGCCGCATCGGGCGACGCGCTGGCCTCGCCGATGCAGGGCACCATCGTCAAGGTCGCCGTCGAGGAGGGCCAGGTCGTCGAGGAAGGCGAACTGGTCGTCGTCCTTGAGGCGATGAAGATGGAACAGCCGCTCAACGCCCACCGTGCCGGCACCGTCAAGGACCTCGCGGCCGAGGTCGGCGCCTCCGTCTCGTCCGGCGCCGTCATCTGCGAGATCAAGGACTGACGAGGGTCCTCAAGGCGCCGCTGAGCACCACTCGGCGGTAGCAACCGAGCACCACTGGGCGCACCCCCGAGCGCGCCCACGGGGGCGATCCCCCGGACACACCAAGGGGCGGGCCCCCGCCCCCCCCCCGCCCGGGGGGGGCCCCGTGGCCCGGCCCGGGGGCCCCCCCCCCCCCCCGGCCCCACCCCGCCCCCCCCCCCCCCACGACTCCACCCCCTGACGACGGCCGCACCGGCCGCGCCCTCGGCGGACCGCGTGGTGATCAGCGACAGTTCGCCGTCCCGCGCGGGCTCCGCCCGGTGCCGGGCGAGCAGGGCGGCGAGCTGGAAGGCGCCGGAGGCGCTGAACGCCTCGCCGGTGGCCTCCTTGACCCGCAGCCGCGCGGTGCCGGCGCCCAGGATCGCGTCGACGGCGCGGTCCTCGGCCTCGTCCAGGGCGGTCATCCCGTTGGTGGCGGTGGCCACCGTGGTGATGTCGGCCGCGGTGACGCCGGCCCGCTCCAGGGCGCGGCTGATGCACAGGCCGAGGCCGCGGCTGAACTCGCCGTCGGCGCCGGGCGGGTCGAAGACGCCGACCTCGACCGAGAGCACCTCGGCGTCCGGGGTGCGGCCCGCGGCACGGACCGCGTCCGCGTTCTCGACGACGAACACGGCCGCACCCTCACCGGGCGCCGTGTCGCCGCCGAAGACGGACTGCGCGTAGTGCACGGCCCACGACTCCTGCGGGCTGAACTCCTCGACCGCGCCGGCCAGCAGCGCGTCCGCGTAGCCGCAGTTGATGAGGTTGCGGGTGTAGCGCAGCACGTTCAGCATGGCCATCGGGCCACCGGCGATGGTGGCGTTGGGGCCCTGGAGTCCGAACTTGATGCCCGACTGGCCGGCCGCGCAGTTCATCACCGCGTTCGGGAACAGCAGCGGGTTGACCAGGTAAGGACGGTCCTGGATGAAGGTGTCCTTGCTGTAGTCGCTGGTCGACTTGGCGCTGCCGGCGGTGGTGCCCAGCGTGATGCCGATCCGGGCCCGGTTCTCGTCCGTGATCTCCAGTGCGGTGTCGGCCAGCGCCTCCTTGCAGGCGACCATGCCGAGCGAGGTGGAGCGGTCGAAGAACGAGGTGCCCTTGCGGCCGAGGTGGTCGCGGACCTTGAAGTCCACGAGTGCGTGCGCGTCGTTGCGCGGCAGCTCCTCCTCGAACATCTCGCTGACGTCGACCGGGGCGGCCGGCGCGGCGAGCGCGGCGGCCAGGGCCTCGGGGCCGATGCCGGCGCCGGAGAGCACGCCGAAGCCGGTGATGGCCAGCGCGGTGGAGCGGGTGCCGGGCGTCGCCGGCGCCGAGGCGGGTGCGGGCGCGCTCACGAGGGCCTCCCGAGCATGACGATGGCGTTGTTGCCACCGAACGCGAAGCCGTTGACCTGCGCGATCCGCACATCGGCGGTGCGTGCCTTGTTGGGCACGGGGTCGATCTTGGGCATGTCCGGGTCCGGGGTGTTGAAGTTGATGGTGGGCGGCAGGAACGAGCCCGCGATGCCGAGCACCGAGGCGATGGCGCCCAGGCCCGAAGCGGCGCCCATGGTGTGCCCGAGCATCGACTTGGTGGAGCTGATCGGCGGCGGGTTGTCGCCGAAGACGTCCACGACGGCGCTGGCCTCGACGAAGTCGTTGGCCGGCGTTCCGGTGCCGTGGGCGCAGATGTAGTCGACCTCTTCGGCCTTGACGCCCGCGTTGGCGTGCGCGATGCGCATGCACTCGGCGATGCTGTCCCGGTGCGGGGCGACCATGTGGTTGGCGTCGCAGTTCAGCCCGTAGCCGAGGACCTCGGCGTGGATGCGCGCACCGCGCGCCTGGGCCGACTCCAGCGACTCCAGGAACATGGCGGCGCCGCCCTCACCGGTGATGATGCCGGAGCGGTCCTTGTCGAAGGGCGAACACGCCTTCTCGGTGAGCGCGCCGAGGCGGTAGAACCCGGCGTGCGACCAGCGGCCGACCGAGTCCGCGCCACCGGCGATCATGTAGTCCGCCTCGCCGGTGCGGATCAGGTCGTACGCGTAACCGAGTGCGTAGTTGCTGGCCGAGCAGGCGGTGGAGAGGGTCACGGCGTCGCCGGTCAGGCGCAGTTCGCGGTTGACGGCCTGGGAGAGGCGGGCGCTGGAGACCTGGCGCACCAGGCCCGCGTCCAGCCCGCCCATGCCCGCGGTCAGCGCGTCGCCGGTGAGCTTCTCCAGCACCTGCGACTCGCCGCCGGTGGTGCCCATGCTCGATCCGGCGCGGGAGGCGGCCAGTTCGTCCTCGTCGATTCCGGCGTCCGCGACCGCGAGACGGGCCGCGGACGCCGCGAAGAGGCTGGTACGGCCCCATTCCTCGACAGACAGCCGCCGGACCATGTTCTCTGGCCGGAAGGCGTGGACTTCGCCGGCCATGATGTAGGGGAATCCAGTGGGATCGAAGCAGGCGATCGGCGAGACGCCGTTGACGCCTTCACGCAGCCCCTCGCTGTAAGCGGACGCCCCGATCCCGATGCTCGACACAGGCCCCAGGCCGGTGATGACTACCCGTCGGAGTGACATGAGGCTCAGCCCTGCCAACCAGCGTGCTCGGCAAGCACGTTGTAGACCTCGGTGAGGTTGATCATCTTGGGGAGCTCCGACTGCGGGATCTCGACCTTGTACTTCTTCTCCAGGCGGGCGAGGATCTCGATCGCGCGCAGCGAGTCGGCCTCGTGCTCCTCGATGAAGTGGCTGGTCTCGGTGATCTCCTCGGGCTCAAGCTCCAGCACCTCCGCGACGATCTCGCGGATCTCGTCGAGCTGCTCCTGCTTGGTGGCAGTCGTCATTTACGGCAACCTTTCTAGGGGAATTGGGGACTGCGATCTCCCGCGTCCCAACAACTTCAATGCTAGGCAGTGGAGTGCTGTGGCAGCGAACTTTGATGGGCGTTCACAGATAGCCGACGCCCGTCTCCACGTGACCTATGCACGGCTTTTCACGGACCGCCAGAGAGCGTACGGAACCGTCTTTACCAGCATTCGGCAAAGGAAATTAATAACCCGTTACTCGCGAATGACAGACCCGCGATATCCGTTGCGAATCCATGACATTCGCCGGCGCCCCGGGCGGGCGTCCGGGCCAGCACCCGGGCGGCTTCCGGGCCGGCACCCGGCCGGCCTCCGTTTCGTGCCCGACCCGCATCCGGCTGGACTTCGTACGGCTCTCGCCCCGGCGCGGGCCCTGACGCTGGCCCTGGCTCTGGTGCCGGCACTGGCACCGGCCCGATGTGGCGTACGGTCCGCCGCCTCCAGGCACCCGCCGGCGGGCTCGAATCCCTCCCGACGGCGGGGCGCAGGGGCCCGGGCGTCCGCTCAGCGGGGTGCTTGGACCGCCGTCCGGGGCCGGGTGACGGCGATCAGTGAGTCGATGACCGCCACGCAGCGGTCGGCGGCCCAGATCTCGCCCGACATGAAGGCGTTGCCCGAGACCAGTTGTTCCAGGCGCACCACGTGCCGCAGCACCTCGCCCGGCTGCACGCCGCCGGTGAAGCGGCAGCCGCGGATGGCGGCCAGCATCAGCACCCCGTCCGGGCCGCCGGCCTCCGCCGTGGCCAGCCACAGCAGCGCCGCGGTCTGGCCGAAGGACTCGAAGGCCAGCGAGCGCGGGAAGGTGTAGCGCCCGTCCGGCAGTCCGTCGGGCAGGCCCTGGTAGCAGACCTCGCCGCCGGTGACGGCCTTGACGCCGCTGATGCGCTCGCCGGGCTCGACCGCGACCACGCCGTCCACCAGCAGCATCGGGTGGCGTACGGGCAGCAGTTCGCGGATGCGGGCATGGCCGATGACGGGCGGCCCGCTGACCGGCTCGGGCGCAATCAGCGGCCCGTTCGCGCTGGTCAGCGGCGTCTCCTCGGTGGGGACCCCGACCAGCAGCTTGAGCCGTGCCACCGGGGTGCCGTCCTGCCGGGTGCAGCGCGCGTCCAGGAACCAGCGCTGCTCGCCCTCGGCCCGTACCGCCGCGTCCACGGTGATCTCGTCATCGCCCAGCATCGGCGCCTGGAGCCTGGCCGAGCGCACCTCAAGCAGTTCGGGCACCTCGCCGAGCGCGAACGCCTCGGCCACCGCCTGCCGCACGCCCTCCAGGAGGAAGACCGCGGGCAGCATGGTCAGGCCGGGGAAGTGGCCCGCCATGTACGGGTCGCTGGCGCGCACCACCTTGGTGGCGCGCAGCCGGGTGCCCTCGTCGCTCTGCACGAGTTCGACCCGGTCGACCGCGCGCAGCGGGGCGGCGAAGGAGAGCTTGTCGGCCACGGTCACCATCAGACCGCTGCCCCCTCGGCCGCGTCGGCGCTCGCGGCCGTCGCCTCGGCCGTCTCGGCCGGCGGGGCCAGCACCGAACTCGGCCGCATCGCGGTCATCACCGAGTCGACCCGCAGCACCTCGCGGCCGTCGGCCGTGGTGGTGGCGCCGTCGAAGAACCAGGTGCCGGCGAACGCCCGGTTGATCCGCACCTCGTGCCGGAGCACGTCGCCGGGGAACGCCTGGCCGACCACCTCGATGCCGCTCATCCCGCCGAACAGCGCGACCTGGCCCTCGGCCTCGGCCGGGTCCTGGTCCCAGGCGGTGAGCAGCGCCGCGCTCTGGCACCAGGACTCGATGAGCAGCGGCACCGGGTACGCGTACCCGGCGTCCGCGGTGTCGTCCGGCAGCGCCTGGTACCAGGGCTCGTTCACCGAGACGGCCTTGTGGGTGACGATCCGCTCGCCCGGCTGCACCTCGGCGACCCGGTCCACCAGCAGGATCGGGAAGCGGTGCGGGATCAGGTCCTTGATCCGCTGCGGGCCGGCGGCCTGCGGCTGCGCGCCGGTCACACGAACCACACCCCGTCGTACTCGTCCCAGCGCGCGGCCAGTTCGTTGGTGTCCAGGCACTGCACGCCCGCGATCAGGTCCTCGGCGGTGAAGCCGAGCGCCTTCAGGTCGGGCTCGTCCACCATGACCGGCACGCCCTCGGCGATGAGCTGCCGCACCGAGGAGCGGTAGTCGGGCAGCGTGTCGATGCGGACCGGGCCGAACTCCACGACCGGCTTGTAGTCCGCCTCGTCGATGGCGACGGTCACGGCCGCGCCGCGCAGCGCGAGCGCGACCCCGCCGAGCTGCTGGCGGAAGTCGAGGATGCCGTACAGCGCGTCGAAGAACTGCACCTCGACGGCGCCCCGGTACCCCCGGTCGATGACGCCGAGCACACGGTAGTCAGACATCAGGCACCCCCGATGAACACGGTCTGGTCAGCGGCTTCGATGGTGGACACGAAGCGCATCGGGGACCGGAAGCGGACCTCGGCGATGTGGTCGGTCGCACCGCGCTCGGCGCTGCACGCGGTGCAGGCGATCCAGGCGAACTTGCCCGGGTTGGCCGCCAGCATCTCCCGCACGATGTGCGCACTGGAGGGGTAGTGGCCCTCGGGGTCCCGGGTGTTGATCAGCTTGGTGTCGCCGTGCGACTTCTGGGTCAGCATGTTGGCGTAGCCGCAGGCCCACATCCGTACCGTCTTGCCCTGGTCGAGCACGGACTGCGCGAGGCGCAGCGCGGAGGTGATCACGTCGTTGGAGTGCGGCGCCGCGGTGACCACCAGCAGCAGGCCCCAGCGGCGCTGCACGATCTTCGTCTTCTGCGGCGCGGCCTGCACGGCCGTGCCCTCGGCGCCGGAAGCGCCAGCGGTGCCCGCGGTCTCGATGGTGGTGTTCGTCATCAGTGCCACACCGCCCGGCAGCCGTCGGACATCAGGAGTTCGGCCACCGTGTCCATGCCCACCAGGGCGACGTGCGGCGACAGGGAGCGCGCGGGCAGCGCGCGCTGGGCGGTGGAGAAGTCGTCGGCCCACACCGTGGCGCCGAGTTCGGCCAGTGCGGCGATCTCCGGCACGGAGTCGTTCACCGCGGCGAACACCCCGTCCTGGACCAGGAACACCGACACCTCGTGGCCGGCCTTGGCGAGCGCGGACGCGTCCCCCAGGAAGCGGCCCGCGTTGGGCCCGGCCCAGTTGCCCTGGCTCTCTATCAGCAGGTAACGCGATGGTTTGTCGCCCACCGGCTATCCCTCCCCCTCTTGCGTTCGGGCCCCCGCCGCATCACGCTCGGCCAGCGCCTTCAGTGTCTGTAGTTGCTTGCGCATCATGAGTCCGTCGCCGAAGGCGAGCGCCTCGCCCAGCGGCCGGCCCACGCCCTTGCGGGTGGCGGAGTTGAGCCGCACCAGGTAGCGGCTGGCGCCCTCGCCGCGTGGCACCACCCGGTACGTGATGGCGATCAGCCCGTACTTGCGGCGCGCGGCCGGGTAGGTCACGCCGGTCAGGTGGTCGTCCTCCGCGAACTCCACCAGGTCGAAGGCGAGGAAGCGCTGCCCGACGGCCAGCCGCTCCACGCCCGGCGTGAGCGTGCGCGGGCTGCGGCCCTGCCGTCCGTAGGTGTACGCGGAGACCTTGAGCTGGCACAGCCAGCGGAAGGCCAGCGACACCGGCGCATCGACGTCGATCGCGCGGTGGTGGCTGTCGTACGGCTGTGAGATGTGCTGGTCACACGGGAAGTCGAGACGGCTCTCCGCCTCGGTCGCACCCCAGGTCGTGTGGCTGCCCATGACGTCTCCTCACCGGGAATCGCGGTACCGCAACCGCAGGGTCGCGGTCTTGTCCCGGTCAGTGTGGCAGCGCACTCTGACGTCTCTCTCACCTTCGTCCACGGTCTTGACCGTGCACTCGACGGTGAGCACGTCGCCGGGGAAGACCGGCGAAGCGAAGCGTACGGAGCGGACCTCGGCCAGCTCCGTCGTGACGTTGCCGGTCCGCTCGGCGTGCAGCCGCACCGCGTGGTCCACGGCGTCCAGCGTGAAGACGCCGGGCAGCAGCGGGAAGTGCGGGTAGTGCCCGGCGAAGACGGGGGCGGCGGGGTCGATGGCGATCTTGACGTGGATGGCGCCCTCGTCGAGCGTCACCACCTCGGCACCCGGCAGCAGCGTGACCGCGCTCATTCAGCCGGCCAGCTTCCGCACCAGCAGGTCGTACACGTCGGGCAGCCGCTTGATCTCGGTGATCTCCTTCTCGTCGATCTTCACCTCGTAGCGGCGCTCCAGGATCACCGACATTTCGAGGGCGACGAGGGAATCGACCTCCAGGTCCTCGATGAAGCGGGCGTCGTCGGTCAGCGACTCGGGCTCGACGTCGAGCGCGTCGGCGACCAGCTCCCGCAGTTCATCTCGATTTACCTCAGCCTGCGTGGTCATGAATTCTTTCCTTTCTCCGGTGAACCACCGGAACTCTCGACCGGGACCCGTTCCGCGATTTCCGTCCGGCGCCCCGCGCGTCAAACGCTACGCGAGAAGAAGCCGGCGACCCCGTTATGCATGGGTGTTGGGAAAAGCAGAATTTCCGCGGACCGCGGTGAGATGTCCGTCGGCGGAAGCCGCGACCAGCAACCAGGGCCCCGGGGCCCGCAGGAGTTGCCCGATGCGCAGAATTCCGGAGACCGTTCCGTACCGGGCGTCGGCGCCGCGCGAGGCCGGCGACTCGATGACCGGCCGGCCGCACTCCACCAGCGCCTTGCGCACCGCCTCGTCCGCGGGGGCCGCGGCGGCCGGGCCGCAGAACGCGTAGCGCAGCGGCGGCACTTCGGCCGCCCCGGGGGTGGTCGGTTCCGCGGCTTCGGCCGCCGCCGAATTCGCCGCGCCGGCCGCCCCTCCCGCCGCCGCACCCGGGACCCCGGTCG
>NZ_JBEHZD010001316.1:0-295 GCF_040240285.1 Streptomyces sp. HSW2009
CCACGGCTGCGGGCGCGGCCACCACGGGCGGACAGCCCGTCGCCAAGGGGCGGACCGATGGCAACCGCCAGGCCGTCAGCAGCGGCCCCGACGGCGGTGACTCAGGTTCTGGTTCTGGCTCCGGCGGCAGCGGCTCCGCTTCCGGCGGCAGTGACTCCGGTGGCGCGCGGCCCGCGGACGGCCCCGCGACCGACGGCCCCGCGGTCGCCGTGGCCGGCGCGCTGCCGTTGCCGCGGGCCCGCAGGGACGCCCCCCCCCCCCCCCCCCCCCCCCCCCCCCCCCCCTCTTTTTTTTT
>NZ_JBEHZD010001317.1:0-8242 GCF_040240285.1 Streptomyces sp. HSW2009
AGTTGTGTATAAGAGAGAGGCGGGACATCAGGGACTTCACCGCGCGCGGCCCCGCCCTGGCCCGGGTGCTCGACCTGGCGGAACAGGCCGACCCCGAACACCCCTCGGTCGTCGTGGTCGCCGGGCAGCCCGGGCTCGGCAAGACGGCCTTCGCCGTCCATGCCGCGCACCGGCTCGCCGCCCGCTACCCGGACGGGCAGTTCGCGCTGGACCTGTGCGGGATGGACCCCGAGCCGACGACGTCGCGGGACGCGCTCGCCCGGCTGTTGCGGGCGGTGGGCGTGGCCGAGGGGGCGATACCGGCCGCGACCGAGGAGCGGGCCGGTCTGTGGCGCGCCGTGCTCGGGGACCGCCGCGCGCTGTTGCTGCTCGACAACGCCGTCGACGAAGCCCAGGTGAGGCCGCTGCTGCCGAGCATCGGCCGCTGTCTGACGCTGATCACGAGCCGGCAGGCGCTGGCCGGCCTCGAAGCCGTGCACCGCATGGACCTGACGCTGCTGCGGCGCGAGGAGTCGATCGCCCTGCTGACCCGCATCATCGGCGCCGAGCGGGTGGGCCTGGAGGCGCAGTCCGCCCGCGACCTCGCCGACCTCTGCGGCCATCTGCCGCTGGCGGTCCGCATCGCCGGACAACGGTTGCTCAGCCGCCCGCACGAGCGCATCGGCAAGCTGGTGGGTCAACTTGCCGACGAGGAGGGCAGGTTGGATGGGTTGCGGGCCGGCGGCCTCCAGGTACGGGCCGCGTTCGCGCTCTCCTACCGGCAGTTGTCCCCCGATGCGCAGGTGCTGCTGCGCCGTGCCGCGCTCGCCGCGGGTCCTGATTTCAGTCCCGAGGTCGCCGCCCTGTTGGCCGATCTGCCGGTGGCCAGGGCGCTGCGGTACGCGGACGAGTTGACCGATGCCGGCCTGTTGCAGTCCGACGCGTTCGCCGAGCGCTACCGCTTCCACGACCTGCTGAAGCTGTTCGCGGTCGAACAGGTGGCCGTGGCGGACGGCCCCGAGGTTCGGGAGGCAGCCGAGGAACGGGCCGGTGACTGGATGCTGCGCCGGGCCACCGCCGCGGCCCTGCGCTTCGACGTCGACCACTACCAGGACGCGCCGCACGGCGACCCCGACCCGCCCCGCGCCCCGGCCGACCGGGAGGCCGCCCGCGCCTGGCTTGAGGCCGAGCGCGCCCAGTGGCTGGCGGCGCTGCGCCGGGCCCATGCGGCCGGACGGTACCAGCAGGTCGTCGACGCCGCCGAGGCCATGCACTGGTTCTCGGACCTGAACCAGCACTGGGAGCTGTGGGCCGAGGTCTTCCGCCGCTCCGTGGAGGCGGCCCGCGCCCTGGGCAGCCGCCGCGAGGAGGCCGTCCACCTCAACTATCTGGCCTGGGCCTACAACCTGTGCCTGTACGACCACCGGGCCGCCCTGGAGTCCGCGGACGCCGCCCTGGCCGTGGCCCGCGAGGTGGGGGACGAGGTCCAGGTGGGGTGGGCGCTGGGGTACGGGGCGGGGGCGCTGCACAGGATCGGCCGGGTCGAAGAGGCCATCGACCGGCTGCGGGAGGCCGCCCGCTGCCTGGGCGGCCAGGACTCCGCACAGGCCAGGCTCGGCGAGCTCACGGTGCTCAACACGCTGGGGAACAACCTGCGCACGGCCGGCCGGGCCGCCGAGGCGCTCCAGGTGCACCGGCGGATCGACCGGGTGTGCCGGGCCGGCATCCCGGGCCAGGCGGCCGAGGTGATCGGGCTCTACCGTGCCTTCGCCCAGCAGCAGATCGGCAACGACCTTGCGGCGCTCGGGCGCCCGGACGAGGCAGAAGAGGCGCTGCGGCAGGGCCTGACGAGCTTCGAGGCGGCACAGATGCCGTCCTGGAGCGAGTCGGCCCGGCTCGATCTCGGCCTGGTGCTGCGTCAGTTGGGCCGATACGCGGAGGCCAGGGCGGCCCTGAGCCGGGCCAGGGACGAGCTCGGCGAGGTGAACAGCCCGCGCCGGGAAGAGGCGGTCCGCGCGCTGCGCGAGCTCGACCACCTCGCTGCGGGGAGCTGACGCCGCGCCAGCCCGGGCCGCAGCCGCTCGGGCGGCAGCCGGTGGGCGGGTCCGCAGCAGTCGCCGTGGCCGGTCGGAACCCCCCTCCCCACGGAGCGGAGAACATCGCACGGCCAGCGGGCGGCGGCCCGCTAGGACGAGGTGAACGGGCGCCGGCCCCGCGCCGTCCACCGGGTGGTGCGGGCCATCCGCCGGAGCGCCGCCCGGGGCATCTGTCGAGGTCGGAAGGCGCGCGCCCGCTGACAGCGCACCGTCTCCGGCGCCACCCGTCGCATCAGGCCACCGCGGAAGGCGCCAGTAGACTTCGGCGCGATGCCTCGTACGGTTGACCCGTACGGTTTCCGGGCGCGACCGGCCCTGCGGAGAGCCGGTCGGGCGCCCGCTCGGACCGTCGGAATGCGTAGCGCCCACACCCTCGGGAGGAACGGCTTTGTCGACGTTCGTCGTCTTCGATCTCGAATTCACGTCCTGGCCTGACGCTTTGGCGCAGGACTGGTCGGCGCCCGGTCAGCTCCGGGAGATCGTGCAGATCGGCGCCCTACGCGTACGAGAAGACCACACGATCGTGGAGGAGTACGAGACGCTGGTGCGGCCGACGGTCAATCCCGAACTCTCTCCGTACTTCACCGAATTGACCGGCATCAGCCAGGAACAGGTGGATCGCGGCGGGCTCGCGCCGGCCGCCGCGCTCGGGGAATTCCTGGCCTTCTGCCGCGGGCACGGCGTCCTCTCGTACGGAAACGACATGGTCGTCCTCGGCGAGAACGTGGGGTGGGCCAGGGCCCGGGGCGAGGAAGTGAAGAACGGATTTCTCGACGCCAGCTTCCTCAATGTGCGGCCCTGGGTGAACTCCCTCGCCCCACAGACCGCTTCGGCGAACGTGGGACGGTTGTGGAAGGTGCTCGGACTGCCGAAGCCCTTTACCGGCGAGGAGCATTCGGCGCTCTTCGACTGCTATTCCTTCGCCGCCGCCATCAAGCATCTGTGCGCCACCGGCGCGACTCTTCCCGAAGGCTGCCTGCGCGGCCAAGAGCCGCCGCGGCACTGAGGATTCACCTGCGCCGTCGGGAGTCGCCCCGCCCCTGATTTCCCGACCGGCGGGCTCTTCGCGCGCGCGTTGCGCGCGTACCCGCCTGCCCCCAGCGGCCCGGTGGCGGAGGTCAGCCGGCGGGCGGGACGGTCGGCGCGTCCGCCGCCGGGGGTGCGGTGTCGGGCCCCAGGGGCCGCTCGAAGACGGTGCGCAGCACGATGGTCGTACTGGTGCCCTGGACCGACGGGATGGCCCGGATGCGGTCGAGCGCGTCGGCCAGTGCGGTGGTGCCCGACACCCGCACCTTCAGCCAGTAGCAGTCCTCGCCCGCGACCTCGTGCACCTCAAGGACGCAGGGCTCCGCGGCCAGGCCCGCATTGACCTCGGCCTTCGCGCGCTCGCCCGACTCGAAGCGGAGCGCGATGAACGCCGCGGTCGACGCGTCCACGCTCGCCGGGTCGAGCTCGGCGCGGTAGCCGGCGATCACGCCGTCCCGCTCAAGGCGCTGGAGGCGTTCGCGCACCGACGGCTCGGACAGCCCGACCGCCCGCGCCAGCGCCCGGACGGTCTGCCGGCCGTCCGCGGACATCATCCGCAGGATCGTGCGGTCGGTTTCGTCGAGCTGTCGCTTCATGATGAGAACTTGCCCTTCGTGGCCCATCAACTTACTCTCACATAGCCATGCTACATAAAGCGCCTTACTAAAAGAGGCTGAATGTCTGCTGAGGCTAAGTTAAGGAATGTTGGATCGGGGGCTGGGTCCGGGGTGGAACCCGGCGTCCGACCGCTGCTTCCCTGGTTGGCGCTGGTGACGGTGTGGCTGCTGTGGGGGTCCACCTACCTCGGCATCCAACTGGCCGTCGACACCATCCCGCCGCTGCTGATGGCGGGGTTCAGGTTCCTGACCGCGGGCGCGGTGCTCATCGCGTTCGTCGGGCCGCGCCACGCGCGCGGCGCCGAGCGGCCCACCGGACGGCAACTGCGCTCCGCCCTGATCGTCGCCGCGCTGCTGCTGGTCGGCGGCAACGGGCTGCTCAGCATCGGTGAGACCGAGGTGGACTCCGGGCTCGCCGCGCTGATCGTGGCCACCGTCCCGGTGTGGATGGTGGTCATCCACGCCGCGGTGACCAGGACGCGGATCACGCTGGCGATGGGGCTCGGGCTGCTGCTCGGCACGGTCGGCGTCGGACTGCTGGTGGGTGGGCCCGGCGCGCGGGTCGACGCCGGCGGCGCGGTGCTCGTCCTCATCGGCTCGCTGAGCTGGGCCACCGGCTCCGTCTATGCGCGCACCGCCCCGCTGCCGAAGCACCCGTTGGTGGTGGCCGCCCTCCAGATGCTCATCGGCGGGGTGTTGTTGATCGCCATCGGTGCGGTGGCCGGTGAGTTCGGCCGCCTCGACCCCGGCGCGATCTCGGCCGCTTCGATCGGCGGCTTCTGCTGGCTCGTGGTGGCCGGCTCGATGGTCGCCTTCACCGCGTACGGGTACGCCAACACCCATCTGCCCAACGACACGATGGCCACCTACGCGTATGTGAACCCGGTGGTCGCGGTCGCCCTCGGCGCCCTGCTCGGCGATGAGCGGCTGAGCCCGCACCTGCTGCTGGGCGGGGCCGTGATCGTCAGTGCGGTGGTCCTCATCGTCGGCGGCAAGGCCATCGCCCGCCGCCTCGGCCGACCGGCCGCCGTGCCCGCCCCGCGCCGTCAGTAGTGCCGGATGCCCTTCAACAGGGTGCGCGCCCACGGCGCGTCGACCTCGTCGGCGCCCATGGCGATCATCGCGTTGCACAGGAAGCCGCGGGCGAAGAAGTTCTGTACGTCGTCGTCGCTGGCGCCGGAGACGGCCCGTACGTACTCCACCTCGCGCGCGTAGGCGGTGCGGATCGCGTCCCGGATGGCCGGTTCGCTCGCCGCGCAGATGGCCTGGATCAACACCAGCAACAGGTTCTTATCGACGATCAGCCGTGCGTACGCCTCGCCCAAGGAGTGCAACACCCTGGTGGGTTCGCTGCTCGTGGCCTGGGCGGCGGCGTCCGCGAACGTCTCCCGCATCTGTCGCGAACAGTGCTCGATGACGGCCACGAACAAGGTTTCCTTGTCCGGGAACAACCGGTAGATGTACGCCTGCGAAATACCGGCAGCCTTGGCCACCTCTGCCGTCGTCGTGCCGTAGTAGCCCCGGGCGGCGAACGTCCCGATGGCGGTTCTGAGCACGGTTTCGCGCCGCTCATCCGCCGTGGACAACTGGCGACCGGTCGACGATCTTGTCATGTGACTACTTAACCATTAACCCGCGGGAGTGCCAAGGAGTATGGGATGACTATGGAGAGTTGGTGCACCTTGTGATCGTCAAGGAAATGGTGGGTATCGGCTGCCCGTTTTCCTGCGTTACCCCGTGATGCGGGCACGAAGTCTGACGATTTGGCCGCCCAAAATTACAATTCCTCTTCGAAGTTCATCCGGCATGACCGCGGATGTCCGGATAGGAGAAGGCAGTTGAAAGGGGGATTAAGCAATTACTCATTGGCGCTTTGTCTGGGGATCGGGCAGAGATCTGGAGAACCCGGGCCGCCCGGCGGCGCATGCGGGCACCGGCGGCGCGGGCGCCCGGTGGGTGGCCAGTGCCGCCGGTCGGCCCGGGCCACCCGGAACCGCCCCGAGCTTGGCGGATCAGCGCTGCGGGACGGGGGCGCAACTGCTCCCTGGAGCGGGCGTCCTGCGGTGGAGGAGGTAGTCGTCGACGGTGCCGCGCGTGCAGTCGCTGCGCCCGTAGACGCTGTGCCCGGCGCCCTCGTACGGCAGGAGGACGGTCGTGCCGCGCGTCTGCCGGTGCACCCGGGCGGCCCACGCGTAGTGGTTCGCCGGGTCGTGTCGCGAGTGCAGCATGAGGATCTTGGGGGCGCGGGTGATGCGCAACCGGTGTTGCGGGTTGTTCACCTCGTCCGGCCAACCGACGCATCCGGCCACCGCCGCGTGTACGCGTGGTGAACCACGCAGGTGGGGCGCGGCCCGCAGTTCGGCGGCGGTCAGATCCGCGTACTCCCGGAAGTCCTTCGGCCGGAACCGCCAGTCCTGGCAGAACACCGCCGAGAACGGGGCTGCCCGCGTCTGCTCCGGAGCGCCCTGCACGCCCTGCACGCCCTGCACGCCGCCCTGCGCGGCCCGGGCGGGGAGCGGCCGTACGCGCTGGCGCTCCCGCGGCTGCCAGCCCCGCGACTGCTGTCGCTCCTGCGACTGGCGTATCTGCGGCTGCCGTTGCTGTGCTTCGAGCCCGGTCAGATAGCGGGCCAGGTCGCCCCAGTCCGGTCCGTACAGATACTGCTTGAAGGTGGTGAGCGTGATCGCCCGGGCGGTGAGGGGACGCTCGGGGTGGTCCGGGTCGGACAGCTCGCCCCGGTCGGCCCTGGCGAGCAGCCCGTCCCACACGGCGGTGACGTTCCGGCCGTACAGGGCGCACGAACGGCTGGTCGCGCACCACCGGGCGAACTGCTGGAACGAGTCCTCCGCCGTGACCGCCGACGAGACGAGGAAAGCGCGCAGACCCAGGCTGTGGTCCATGTTGGCGGTGAGGGCCATGGTGCGCAGCCGCTCGCCGTACTGCTCCGCGTACTGTTCGCCGATCAGCGTGCCGTAGGAGTGGCCGAAGTAGCTGATCCGCTCCTCGCCGAGCGCCGCGCGGAGCGCATCCATGTCCCGGACGACGCTCAGGGTGTCGGCATGGTCGAAGACCGGCCCGCTGTGCCGTCGACAGTCCTGCCGCAAGGCCCTGTTGTACGCGGCGAGTTGGTCGAACTCGGCCCGGTCTGCGGGGTAGCCCGACGGGGCCTGGTCGAGCAAGGCGGCCGAGCACCTGATCGGCTGGCTGGCGCCGACGCCCCGCGGGTCGAACCCGACGATGTCGAACCGTGCCCGAACGTCCGCGCTGAAGTGGCCAGGCGCGCGGCGTACGGCGAAGTCCACCCCCGAGTCGCCGGGCCCGCCCGGGTTGACGAACAGCACGCCGATCCGGCGGGCCGGGTCGGTCGCCGTGCGGCGGGCCACGGCGAGGTCGAAGGTGCCGGCCGTCGGGCGCGCCCAGTCCACGGGCAGCCGCAGGGTCCCGCACTCGGCCGTGGCGTCCTGCGGGCACGGCCGCCAGGCGACGGCCCGTTGCGCGGGGTCGGCGCTGCCGGGAGGCCCGGTGACGTCCACCGCCACGCTCGGGGTCGCCGTCCCGGCGAGCGCTCCGGCGACGAGCACTCCGGTGAGTGCCTTGAAGAGCGATTGCATGAAGTCCTTTCCCTGCTGATGCACTTGGGCGATCGGGGCGCTGCCCCGTCGCCCGACGATGGCAGGGCGCTGACCAGGTCACCATCGCCTGCGATCGGAATCAGGGAGGACGCCGGGGCGCGGTCGGGGTTCCCCTCGGGGAGACACCCGAGGCCGGGCCGCCTGGACCCGGGGCTTTCCCGTAGGTGGCGGGCGGCGGGCGGCGGGCGGCGGGCGGTGGACGCGGGCCGTGACGGGTGCTCAACTCCGGGCGTACCCGCCGCTCGACTCTCGACGTACCCGCTTCTTTACTCCGGGCGTCCCGGCTGCTCGACTCCGGGCGTACCTGCTGCCTAACTCCGGGCGTACCCGCCGCGCGACTTCAGACGTACCGGCTGCTCGGTTCGGGGCGTACGGGCTGGCTCCACGGGCGTACTCGCCGCTCACCTCCGGACTACCCGCTGCTCGACGCCAGACGTATCTGCCGCTCAACTCCGGACGTAGCGCCCCCGACTGGCCGATTCGCCTCCCCTGCGTTCTACAGTGCTGTAGATTTCGGGCCGTCGACGAGGGCAGCCGAACCGGAGGATGGTCGTGGCAGTCGTGCTGGAACAACACGGCGACGCGTGCACCCGGTCGCCGGCGCCGGGCGCGCCGACGCGGGCGCCGGGCCGTGACCGGTAGCAGCCGCCGGCTCGCCGCCGGGCTGCGCTCGCGCCGGCCGCAGCGCATGGGCCGGGCGCCGTGCGCGGGGCGGGCGCCGGGTGGCCCCTCCGGGGGGGGGCCCCCGGGGGGGGGGCGCGGGCCCCCCCCCCCGGGGGGGCCCGGGCGCCCCCCGCGGCGGGGGGGCGGCGGCGGACGGAGGCGGCCCGCGCGGCGGAGGAGTGCGGCTTCGACGACGGGGCGGTACGGGCGCTCGGCGCGCTGCTGCGGG
>NZ_JBEHZD010001318.1:0-7244 GCF_040240285.1 Streptomyces sp. HSW2009
CTGACAGCGGCGCCGGGCGGACCGGCAGGCCCAGCGCGAGCAGCGCATCGCGGCCGGTGCCACGGAGTTGGAGCAGCGGCTGGCCGACCTCGTCCGGGACGGCCTGGCCGGCGCGGACCGCGCGGGGTACGCGCACTGGGACGAGACGTCGGCCCGCATGGTCGACGCGCAGGCGCCCGGACTTGCCGCCCGGGTCAGGGAGTTGGGGGCGGTGACCGGCTCCGGGGCCGGCTGGCCGTCCCGACTGCTGGCCGAGTGCGCCCTGTTGCACCTGCTCAACCAGGGCTTCTTGCGCATCGCCGAGCTGCCGACGCCGCTGGCCGCCACGACGCGTACGCGGGTGGGGCTGACGACCGACACGGCTGACCTGCTGGCCCGTGGCGAGCTGGTGCGGGACCACTGGCTGGTGCTGGCCCGGCAGGACTCGGACGACGGCAGACTGACCACCCGCCGGCTGTGGCTGCGCGGCGCGCGCACGGGGCTGATGGCGCTGCTGCTCTCCTTCGGCGCCGCGGGCCGCGCCCCGGAGTTGGCGCTGCCGGTCGGGCTGACCCTCGATGCGGACCTGGCGTACTACCCCGCCGCGCGCCCGCTGCGGGCGGTCCTCGGCACGCGGTACGGGACGTGGGCGGGCGACGCACACGCCGCGACGGGCACGCCCGGCCCGGCCACCGGGGGCATCACGGATGCGGTCGTGGCTGCGGAGGCGGCGGCAGGGGCGGTGGCCACCTCGGTGCACTCCCCCGCCGGGGCCGTGACGGGGGCGGCGGACGAAGGCGCCTCGGCCGCCCCGCCGGGGGTGGACGTCTCCACCGCGCTGACCGCCTACGGGGACGCCCTGCGGGACGACCCGTGGTTGGACGCCTGGCCGGTGGTGCTCTCCCGGGTCGTGCCGATACCGGACGCGGCGGCCCTGGACGCACTGGCCGCCGCGGGCACGGGCCCCGGCGGGTCGGGCGGCAACCGGCCCGCAGCCGCCGGCTCCGTCCGCGGGACCGCGGGGCGGGGCGGCGATGGCGGTTGGCAACTTGCCGACGCCGAGGGCGAGTTCGCACTGCCCGTCGATCCGCGCTGCGCGTCCGACCTGTGGCAGCTCACGGCGGTCTCCGGCGGCGCCCCGCTGACCGTCTTCGGCGAGTGCGGGCACCGTGGCTTCGCCCCGCTGACCGCCTGGAGCGGTTCGCCGGTGTCCCTGACGACGAGCAGCCGCCGGGGGATGCCATGACGGCGAGCGCCCGGCCGTGCGCGCCACCCGCGCCGTACGTGCTGTACGCGCCGTACGCCGACCGCACCACCCGCCGGCCACCGGCCCGCACCTGGCCGTGCCCGGCCGACCGCACTGCACGCAAGGCCCGGACCGACCGCACTGCACGCCGCCGGCCCCGTACCGTCCCTGGAGGCACCCCGTGACGTTGACCGACACCCCGAACGCCGCCGCGCAGGACACCCCCGGGCAGCCCGCGGCCGACTGGGACGAACTGGTGGCCGCCGCGCTGCTCGGCACCGACCGGCGCACCCCGCCGGTGGCGCCGCGGCCCGGGCAGGAGGCGGCGACGGCGCTGCTGGAGGCGGCTGCGCTGCACACGGTGCAGCACCGGGCGGGGCTGCGACCTGCCGCCGCCCGGCCCCGCCCGGCGCCGGCACCGGACGATCCGCGACCCGACCTGCCGGCCGCGGCCCGGGTCCGGCTGGCCATGCTGCTGACCGAGCGGGCCGGCACCGGGGGCGGCGGTTCCCGTACGGCGCCGGACCTCGCGGAGTTGCTGCCGCAGTGGCTCTCGGCCGCCAATGGGCACGGCTACCGCGCGCCGTCCGCGCTGCTGCCGGCGCTGCTCGACGCGGCGCGCGCCCGGACCGACCTGCGCCCGGCCGCGCTCGCCCTCGCCGGACCGCACGCCCTGTGGCTGGCGCGGCTCAACCCGGACTGGAAGTTCGCGCTGCGCGGCGGGCCTGCGGGCGGCGCCGGCGCGTCCGACGCCGCCGCTTCGGACGCCGCGCTCGACGCCGCAGCGACGCGGCAGATCTGGGAGGAGGGGCTGTTCGCCGAGCGCGTCGCGCTGCTCGCGGCGCTGCGGCGGCAGGACCCGGCGGCGGCGCGCGAGTTGATCGCCGGGACCTGGGCGGCGGAGCGGGCCGAGGACCGGCTGATGTTCCTCGACTCGTTGCGCGAGGGGCTCACCCCGGCCGACGAGCCGTTCGTCGAACAGGCGCTGTCGGACCGCAGCCGCAACGTGCGCTCCACCGCGGCCGAGCTGCTGTCGGCGCTGCCGGACTCCGCGCTGGCCGCCCGGATGGCCGTACGTTCCCTGGCCTGCGTCACGCTGCGGGAGTCGGCCGACGGGGGCCGGGCCGAGGTGGTCGTGGAGCCGCCGGGCGAGTGCGACAGCGAAATGCAGCGCGACGGTGTGGTGGCCAAGCCGCCGTCAGGCCGGGGGGAGCGGTCCTGGTGGCTGGGGCAGTTGGTGGAGGCCACGCCGCTCGACGCCTGGCTGCGGCAGTTCGCCGGGCGCACGCCGGCGGACGTCCTGGCGCTGCCGGTCGCCGACGACTGGCAGGCGGAGTTGCACGCCGCCTGGGGCCGGGCCGCCGTCCGCCAGCGGAACGCCGACTGGGCCCGGGCCCTGCTCCGCGCCCCGGGCGACGACGCCACGCCAGCCACCGACCCGACCGCGCAAGCCGCCGCGGACCAGGGGGCCACGGGTCAAGGACTCGCAGGCCAAGGGCCCACAGGTCAAGGGCCCACAGGCCAGGGAGCTGCGCCGGGCCGGGGTTCCGGTGCCGGGCAAGCACCGACCGCGGCCACACTCGCCACACCTGCCGCACTCGCCATGCCCGCCATGCCCGCCGCGAGCACCGCACACACCACGCAGACCACCCCCAACGGGCCCACCACACCCACCGCGCGGGCGGCGCTCGGTGGGCCGCCGCCCGCATCGCCCAACGGCCCGTCCTGGCGCGACCCGGCCAAGCTGCTCACGGTGTTGCCGGCCGCCGAGCGGGCCGAGTGGGTGGCGGCGTTCATCGCGGCCCACGGACTGTCCGACGCGTTCCGGCTGCTGGGGGTGTGCACGGTGCCGTGGGCGGAGCCGCTGGGCCGTGCGGTGGTCGACGCGCTCGACATCGCGCGCGACGCCGGCAGCTATCCGTGGAGCTTCAGCGGCGTCATGGGCCTCGCCGAGCGCTGCCTGGACCCCGCGCTGGCCGATCGCCTCGAAGTACTGACCGCCCAGGCCGAAGAGCCCCGCGACAGCGCACCCGGAGCGAGCGGCTACTGGTCGGAGGCGTTCCAACGGCTGGTCGGCACGCTGCGCCTACGGGCCACCATGCAGGCGGAACTGGCCCCCGCCCCACCACAGGCCACGCCCACCGACCGGGCGCCCCCTGCCGAGCCCGCTTAACCACCGGGCAGACCCACCCACCGAGCCGCCGGGCTGCCCACCCCACGACAGGACACACCCAGCCACCCAGCCACCGACTCCCCCACCAGCGGGTCCACACACCCACAGCGCACGCCCACCGGCAGAACACGCCCACAGCAGCGCACACCCACCGGCGGACACACCCACCCACAAGTTCCGCCCCCCCACGCGTTCCGCCCACCCACAGACCACGCCCCACACCAGAGCCCGCCGGGCTGCGGCAGGGGGCCGCGCCCTGGCGGGCTCTTGACGGGGTGCTATCCGCCGGCTGCTGACAGCGGGTGGGTCACGCCTCGGCGGGGTGCCGGATGTTGGCCCGCACCCAGGCCACGACCTCGGAGATCGGGGCACCCGGGGTGAAGATCGCGGCCACGCCCTGCTCCTTGAGGGGGGCGATGTCGTCCTCGGGGATGATGCCGCCGCCGAACACCTTGATGTCCTCGGCCTCGCGCTCCCGCAGCAGTTCCAGCACCTTGGCGAAGAGCGTCATGTGCGCACCGGAGAGGATCGACAGGCCGATCGCGTCGGCGTCCTCCTGGATCGCGGTGTCGACGACCTGCTCCGGCGTCTGGTGCAGCCCGGTGTAGATGACCTCCATGCCGGCGTCCCGCAGGGCACGCGCAATGACCTTCGCCCCGCGGTCGTGGCCGTCAAGCCCCGGCTTGGCCACCACCACGCGGATCGGACCGGTCACTCCCATCACTGCCTCCATGCCTTTATGGATTCCTGACCGCCTGCTGTCGCAGTCGACCGGCACCTGCCGCGCACGGCTGCCGTCACGGGCCTTAGGTGTGAACGAACGTTATCGCCAGCATCCCGTACGCGGCCGTTTCCGCGTGCAGAGCGAGGGGGAAATCACACAGGGGCACCCGGACGCCCCGCCGCGACCCGCCGATCGGGTGCGCAGCCGCACCCCCGAAGCCATCGCGAAGTCGCCGTACCCTGTGCCGTCAGCCGCCCGGCGCAGGGTACGGCCATGTCCGGGGCCTCCGCAGGCCCGGAGAACCAGGCGGGCACGCCCCCCAACGCCCCTCCCTCTCCCCCTTCTCCTCATCTCTCCCTCTCCCCTATATCTCTCCCTCTCCCTTTCCCCCTCTTCCCCCTCTTCCCCTCCGGCCCCAACCGGAGACCGCCCCACCCCCACCGACCAGCCCGGGCCCACGAGGGGAGCCACCCCGAAGCCCCGCCCCAACCGCCCTCCAGCCAGCCCCCATCCATGCCCAAGCGGAGGCGGATAACGAGCCAACGCCGCTGGCGAGGGGCGGCGGGGAAGGGTCGGCAGGCCGTGCGGGCGGGGCCGAAAGGGAGGCCATAGACGCTCCAGATCTGGTTCCGGTTGCGCGATCTTGACGATATTTATCGAACGGAAATCGAACTTACGGCCAAGTAATGCCGATCGAAGCGCCGAAAGGCGACCAAATGCCCGTTCTCTGGCGGGCGGAAACCTGTGGAAGATTGTCGGCATCGCATACCGACGGGTACAGTCGCCGCTAATTCTCCTGCTGTCGAGGCGAAAGAGAAGTTGGTGGTGAACAACCGTCACCCGTCGGGTACCCCAGACCCGGCGGCCCCCACTCCCGATGCCTCACCAGCGCATTACGGGTCGTATGACCAGCAGGGCGCACAGCACGGACACTCCGGGTACGACGGTTTTGCCACCGGTACCTTCGACCAGCTCGGTTCCGGTTACGGTCAGGCCGACGCGATCGGCGACCCCTCGTACGGAACACACGGCGGCTATGACGGCGTAACCTCACACGCCTCGCCGCTCTCTGACAACGGTGCCGTCACCGGATACGACGGTTCTTACGACGCACCGTCATCGCCCGCGCCATCCTCGGGTTCGTACGACTCCGGGCAGTGGGACTTCACGGGCGTCGCGTACGACGGTCAGTCCGCCGGTTACGACACCGGTAGCTACGAGACCACCGGCGGCTGGGACGGGGCAACTGGTTATCCGCAGCAGACGGATGGCTCCTTCGCGCAGGCGGGCTCCGGTTCCGCCGACGCCTCCGGTCAGTGGGACACCGGCGCCTGGGGAAGCGCGGCCCAGACCGACACCGGGCAGTTCGCCACCGGCTCGTACGGGACCGGGCAGTTCGCGGCGGGACAGTTCGACACGGCGCAGGCGGACGGCGGACAGTTCGACACGGGCAGCTTCGACAGCGCACCGTTCGCGGAGCCGTCGTACGGCGCGGGGCAGTTCGACGCCGGACAGTTCGACACGGGGCAGTTCCAGACCACCGGCCAGTTCGACACCACCGGCCAGTTCGACACCGGGCAGTGGAACGCCGCCGCCTTCGACGACGGGCGGCACGACGGCGGGCAGTTCGACACCGGCCAGTACGGCACCGTCCAGTGGGAAACCGGCTCCTTCCAGATCGGGGACGCCGCGGGCGGGGCCCCGCTCGGCGCCGCCGCGGAGCACCCGGGCGAGCCGGCGGCCGATGCGCTGGACCCGTACGAGGACTCCACCGGCTGGGACACCGGCGCCTTCGCGACGACCGCCGCCGGCGACCCGGACCCGTACGGTGCGGACTCCGACCCGTACGGATCGCCGTTCCCGCAGGCGCAGCCCGGCGAGGCGCACGCACGGCCGCACGAGCAGGCGTACGACGCAGCGCCCGAGGCGGAGCCTGAACGCACGGCCAGCATGCCGGTCCTGTCCGAGAGCGATCTCGATGACCCGGCCGATGACGGCGCGTACGACGCCGAGTCGGCCCACTCCGCCGGCCCTTCGGCCGGCTCCCCCGCCGAGTCCGGCACCCGGGTCGGGCGCCGCCGGCAGCAGACCGATGTGGTCGCCGGCACCGCGCCGCCCGCCCGGCGCGACGGTGGCCGCGGCCGGCGTCGGCCGAGCGCCAGGTCCCGGCGGTCCGCGCTGCTCACCGTGGCCGTGCCGTCCGTCGCCGTGATGGGGGTCGCGGCCGTGGCCGCCGCGTCCGTCAGCGGGGTGGGCAGCGACAGCGACGACAAGAAGGCCGACAAGGCCGCACAGGCCGTGCCCGACCGGCCGCAGGTCCAGCCGACGGCGGCCAACAGCAAGTTGGACACACAACTCGCCGGGCTCACCGAAAAGGCCGACAACTTCGCCAACCGTGCCAGCCGCACCCAGGAGCGCATCGACCTCAAGGAGCGCCAGGCCGCCGAACGCAAGCGCAAGATCGCGGAGGCGGCGCGCAAGGAGGCGATGCGCCCGAAGTTCTCGCTCCCGGTGCAGCAGCACGGGCTGAGCGCGATGTACGGGCAGGCCGGCCTCAACTGGATGTCGCTGCACACCGGCATCGACTTCCCCGTCGACGGGGGCACGCCCGTGATGGCCGCCACCGACGGGACGGTCCGTACGCAGTTCAACGTGGCGTACGGGAACATGGCGATAGTCACCTCGCCGGACGGCACCGAGACCTGGTACTGCCATCTGAGCAGCACAAAGCTTCGTTCCGGGACCGTGCAGGCCGGCGACACCATCGCCTACTCGGGCGACTCCGGCAACTCGACCGGCCCGCACCTGCACTTCGAAGTGCGGCCCGGTGGCGGTTCGGCCGTCGACCCGCTGACCTGGCTGCGCGGGCACGGGCTCGACCCGACGTGAGGCCGGGCCCCGGCTGAACGCGCTTGCCGCGTGCAGCCGGAACCCATACGACACCCGATCCGCAGCCGCGGCCCCGCGCCCGGCTGCGGATCGCGCCGTTGTGGGGGCCCTTTCGGCCCGGTGGTGCGCCCCCAGGCCCGGTGCGTGCGGGTGTGCCCTTGGGACGCGGCCGGTGAGACAACCACTGCGGCCCGTACGGGCGTGGTGAGCGGGCGCCCTGCCCCGCTCACCCC
>NZ_JBEHZD010001319.1:0-3790 GCF_040240285.1 Streptomyces sp. HSW2009
CCCAGCCGGCGCGCCGGGCGACCAGGGCCGACCAGGTCCGCGAGGGGGAGCGGGCACCGCGGCCCTGGGATATGGAGCTGCCGCAGTGCACCCAGCGCGGCCGGTCCCCGGGCGGGTCGGCGGCCACCGCCGCGTCCGCCGCGAGCCGGAGCCCCCGCAGCCGGAACCGGTGGTAGTACGGCAGCCACAGCTCGACCAGCGGCGGCCGGGCCGCCCCCGGCCGCTGTGGGTCGGGGTCCGCCGCCGGCAGCGGGACCTGGAACTCCGCATCGCCGCCGTGCGTCTCCAACGCGATCGAGGCCACCCGCCGGTCGTCGCACAGCACGTCGAGACGGGCCTGCTCCGGCGGGCCGTTCAGCCGGGGCGCGGGGTCGGCCTGATAGTGGCAGCCCAGCCAGCGGCTGTCGGTCCGCAGACTGACCCGGACGCCAGCGGGCATCGCGGCCCGCCCCGTGCCACCCTCGGGGAGGTACAGCGCCGCCTCCCGGTGCGGCAGCCGCCAAGGCGCGGTCCACCGCTCGCCACGCTCCAGGGACACCGCGCCTCGATAGTGCAGCAGCGGATCGTCGTGGGCGAGCGAGCGGCCCGCCCCGGCGTACTCGTCGCAGCTCACGGCGTGTCCGCTGTGGCCACCAGCGCGGCCAGCTTGCGCACCGTGTTCCAGTTACGGGCCGTGCCGATGAGCCCGAGCCGCTTCTCCCAGAACTCCTGCCGCAGCTTGGATCCGCGCACCCCGTCCGGGCAGTACACGTAGATCTCCTGCTGACCGGGCCAGAACCGGTCGGGGGCGTACGCGGTCGGGTCGAGCCCGGCGAGCCGCTCGCGGTCCACCGGGCCGGACAGGAAGGTGACCAGCAGCCGCGACGGGTCGAAGTCCGGGTCGGCGAGCGGGCCGTGGGCGGCCACCCGGCGCAGGTCGGCCCCCTCCCGCACGAGCACGGGCACCTGAAGCGACAGCCGCTCGGCGATGACCCGCTCCAACTCCCCGGCCACCGCAGCGGGCGTGCCAGGGCCGCGCTGCGGCGGCGCGAACACCGCATTGCCGCTCTGGAGGTGGGTCTGCACGGCCGTGCACCCGAGGCCCTCCAGCAACTCCCGCAGGGTGGCCATCGGAATCCGGTTGTGCCGACCCACATTGATGCCGCGCAACAGCGCCACGTATCTGGTCACCCGGCCACCGTAACCGCGACCACTGACAGTGACCGCGCGACCGGACCAGACCACGACGGATCGCAGCAGATCGGGATGGTGCGGGGTGAGTCGGGGCAAGACCGGACCAGGGGGAGTCGGGCAGGGCCAGGCAACGCGGAGTCCGATCCCCGAACCCCGCCCCGCCCCGCCGGGGAGTCCCGGCACTACCCTCGGGTCCCATGATCGTATGGCTCAACGGCACCCACGGCGCGGGCAAGACGACGGCCAGCGCGCTCGTCCAACAGGCGATCCCGGGCTCCCGGGTGCTCGACGCCGAGAAGGTCGGCGAGATGCTGATGGACATCACCCCGAGCCTGCCCTGGACGGGCAACTTCCAGGTCTGGCCGCCGTGGCGGTCTCTGGTGGTCGAGACCGCCCGGCACGTCCTCGACTACGCGGGAGGCACCCTGGTGATGCCGATGACCGTACTGGTCGAGGAGTACTGGCGGGAGATCAGCAGCGGCCTGGCCGGCCACGGCATCCCGGTACGGCACTTCGTGCTCCACGCCGACCAGGACACCCTGCGCCGGCGCATCATGGAGGACACCGAACTCGGACCGTCCGAGTTCCGCCTCCAGTACCTGGAGCCCTACGCGGCGGCGGCCAGCGGCTGGCTGCACGAGGCGGCCGAGGTCGTCGACACCACCCACCTCACGCCCGCACAGACCGCGGCCCTGATCGCCGCGGCCGTCGCGGACTGACCCCGCCTACAACGGACGATCGACAACGGTCGATCCGCAACGGGCGGCCCGCAAGGGGCGACCCGTAACGGACGGCGGGCCCGGAGCCGCGTGCCGCGCGGTTCCGGGCCCGTTCCTTGCCCGTCTTTATCCGTCCGTACCCGTCCGTACCGGGTCGTGCCATGTGCTGCCGGCGCAGCGGGCTCAGATGCTGACGCCGTGGGCGCGGAGATAGGCCAGCGGGTTGATGTCGGAGCCGTAGCCGGGGCCGGTACGGATCTCGAAGTGCAGGTGCGGACCGGTGCTGTTGCCGGTGGTGCCCGACCGGCCGATGCGCTGCCCGCCGCTGACCGACTGCCCGTTGCGCACCGCGATCTGCGACAGGTGCGCGTACTGGCTGTACCGGCCGTCCACGTGCCGGATGACGACCTGGTACCCGTACGCGTCGCCCCAGCCGGCGGAGACGACCGTGCCGGGCCCGACCGACCTGACCGAGGTGCCGATCGACACCGGGAAGTCGATGCCGGTGTGGTAGCCGCTGGCCCAACTCGACCCCGGCTTGCCGTAGCTGGTGGTGACGCCGACGCCGCTCACCGGCGTGGTGTACCCGCTGCTCGCCGGGGGCTGCCGCTTCCGCGACTGGTGCTGCGCCGGTTTGTGGGCCGGCTTCTGGACGGGCTTAGTCACCTGCTTCTGCCGGGGCTTGCTGACCTGCTGGCGGTCCTCGTTCTGCGGCGCCTTGGGCCGCGGCTGCGCCGGCCGCTCGGGCGCCTTCGGCCGCGTCTTGTGCGGCGCCGTGGCGTGCGGACGCTCGGCCCGTGGCGGCGCGGCGGACGGCGTACCGCCCCGGAGCGACAGCCGCTGGCCAGGGACGATCAGGTCGGGGTCGTCGCCGATGGTCTGCCGGTTGGTCTGGTAGAGGCCCCGCCAGCCGCCGCGCACCTCGTGCTCGTCGGCGATGGCCGAGAGGGTGTCGCCGCCGACCACCAGGTACGGACCGGCCTTGGTGCCGCGGCCCGGCAGCGTGGTGGGCGTCGCGTCGGAGCGGTGACCGGTCGTCTTGGCGGCCGTCGTGCCGGCGCTCTGCGTCGACGGCCGGGCGGACTGCTGCTGCGGTGCGGGCGCGGCCTTGGTCTGCGGCGCTGCGCTGGCGCGCGACAACTGGCCCGCACCCGAACAGTTGGGCCACGCCTGCGGCCCCTGCACGGCGAGCACCTTCTCGGCGACGGCTATCTGCTGGTCCCGGGTGGCCAGGTCGGCGCGGGACGCGTAGATCGTGCCGCCGAACTCCTTCCAGGTGCTCTGCGTGAACTGGAGCCCGCCGTAGAAGCCGTTGCCCGTGTTGATGTCCCAGTTGTTGGTGCTCTCACATCGGGCGACCTTGTCCCAGGCGTCCTGGGAGGCGGCGTCCGCGCCCGTCGCGGCGACGAGCGGGAGGGCCATGCCGGCACCGCTCGCGGTGACGGTGAGCGAGGCACGGGAGACCCGGCTCGGCTGGTAGCGGCGGTGGCGACCACGTAAGGACATAGCGCGTTCCTCTCGCTGCACCCACGTACGGGTGTTCGGCGCGCCACAGCGTAGGGCCGGCGCGGACCCGCTACAAGGGGGCATCGCCCCACCGATCCAGCGCGCCGCACGCCGCGGCGGACACCTCATGGGGCGCCGCGCGCCGCCACGCTGGGCGCACGCCTCGACGGCGCGCGCGGTACCGGGCCGCCGGCGCCGGGTGCGGAGGGGCGGGCCGCGCGCCGGGGTGAGGGAGCGGGCAGGCCCGACCCGCAGGGGGGCGCACCGGCGCACCACCGGACCACCCGTACGGGCCCCCCGGGCGCGGGCCGGCGGGGCCCCGGGCGCGGGGGGGGCCCCCCCCCCCCCCGGGCCGGGGCCCCCCCCCCCCCCCCCCCCCCCCACTTTTTTTT
>NZ_JBEHZD010000132.1:0-15615 GCF_040240285.1 Streptomyces sp. HSW2009
CCCCCCGCCCCCGCCCCCCCGGGGCCCCCCCCCGGCCCCCCCCCGCCGGGCCCCCCCCCCCGGCGCGCCGCGCGGCCCCCCCCCCGGCGCGCGCGCCGGCGGCCCGCCGGGCGCCCGGAGCCGCCGCCCACGCCGGCGACCGGCCGGAGCCGGCCCCCTCTCCCGCCACACGCGTCACCTTGGAATCGGTGCGCGCCGCCAGCCGGACGCTCGCCGGGGTGGCCCGGGTGACCGCGCTTGAGGGCAGCCGCTTCCTGAGCCGGCTGGTGGCCGCGCCGGTGCACCTCAAGTGCGAGAACCTCCAGCGCACCGGCTCCTTCAAGGTGCGCGGCGGGTACGTGCGGATCGCCCGGCTCACAGCCGCGGAACGGGCCGCCGGCGTGGTCGCGGCCAGCGCCGGCAACCACGCACAGGGCGTCGCGCTCGCGGCCTCGCTGCTCGGCGTCGACTCGACCGTGTTCATGCCCGAGGGCGCGCCGCTGCCGAAGGTCGCCGCGACCCGCGAGTACGGCGCCGACGTGCGGCTGCGCGGTGAGGTGCTGGACGAGGCGTTGGACGCCGCGCGCGCCTGCGCGCGCGAGAGCGGCGCGGTCTTCATCCACCCCTACGACCACCCCGACGTCATCGCCGGCCAGGGCACGGTGGGCCTGGAGATCCTGGACCAGTGCCCCGAGGTGCGCACCGTCGTGGTGGGGATCGGGGGCGGCGGGCTCGCGGCCGGCATCGCGGTGGCGGTCAAGGCGCTGCGGCCCGACGTGCGGGTGGTGGGGGTGCAGGCGGCGGGTTCGGCGGCGTTCCCGCCGTCGCTTGCGGCCGGCCACCCGGTCGCGCTCACCGCGCCCGGCACCATGGCCGACGGCATTCGGGTCGGCCGCCCGGGCGACGTCACCTTCCCGCTCGTCCGCGACCTCGTCGACGAGATCCGTACGGTCACCGAGGACGACCTCGCCAGCGCCCTGCTGCTCTGCCTCGAACGGGCGAAGCTGGTGGTGGAGCCGGCCGGGGCGAGCCCGGTGGCCGCGCTGCTCGCCGCGCCGGACGCCTTCGCCGGGCCGGTGGTGGCCGTGCTCTCGGGCGGCAACGTGGACCCGCTGCTGTTGCAGCGCGTGCTCCGGCACGGGATGGCCGCGGCCGGCCGCTACCTCTCGCTCCGGGTCCGCCTGCCCGACCGCCCCGGCGCCCTGGCCTCGCTGCTCCGGGTGTTGTCAGTGGTGGACGCTAACGTGCTCGACGTGGGCCACGTACGCACCGATCCGCGGCTCGGACTCGCCGAAGTGGAGGTCGAACTGCACCTGGAGACCAAGGGCACGGCCCACTGCGCGGAGGTGACGTCGGCGCTGCGGGCGGCGGGGTACGGGGTGTTGGGCTAGCCCGCTGGGCGTGGGTGTGGGGGCGCGGGGCGTGGTTGGCCCGGCTGCCCCGCTGCCGGCCGGGTGGCGCCGGGCCCGTCGGTACTGCGGCACCGAGACCGGGCGTCGCGAGGTGGGGACGGGGCGTCGCGGGGTCGGCCGCGGCGTCGGTGCGGCCACGGCATGCGGGGTGATCGATGCGGACGTACCGTGGAGTATCAACGCGATACTGTCGCAAGGATTGACGCGATATATCGTGTGTCTGCTATAACGGTGATCGCTTGACTTCCCCGGGCGATGCTCCCGGCCGCAGCGGGCGGCCACCGGCGGCGCGCCGGGCGGGCGGAGCGGACCGGGTCGCGCCGGGCGGGAGCGAGGGGCGAGCGGGGTGCGGGCGAGCCGATCCCCGCCACAGGGCCCGTACGCCCCTCACACGCGGGTCGCCGTCAGACCGCCGCCCACCGTCACCCCAAGTCCCGCAAGCCCCCGACGAGTTTCGAAGAAGCCCGAAGAAAACGCGAAGCAATTTCGAGAAGACCAGCCACTCTGGGAGAAGCCTCATGCCAGGTGCCATCTACGCCGAAGGTCTGGTGAAGACCTTCGGCAAGGTCAGGGCTCTGGACGGCGTCGACCTCGACGTCCCCGAAGGAACCGTGCTCGGCCTACTGGGCCCCAACGGCGCGGGCAAGACCACCGCGGTGCGGGTGCTGACCACCCTGCTCCGCCCCGACAGCGGCCGGGCCACGGTCGCCGGCATCGACGTGCTCAAGCACCCCAACGAGGTCCGACACGTGATCGGCCTGTCAGGCCAATTCGCCGCCGTGGACGAGTATTTGACGGGCCGTGAGAACTTGCAGATGGTGGGCCAGCTCTACCAGTTGCGGGCCCGCGAGGCGAAGGCGCGCGCGGTCGAACTGCTGGAGCGCTTCAACCTCACCGAGGCCGCCGACCGCACCGCCAAGACGTACTCGGGCGGCATGCGGCGCCGGCTCGACCTGGCGGCGGCCCTGGTGGTCCGCCCGCCCGTGATGTTCATGGACGAGCCCACCACCGGTCTCGACCCGCGCAACCGACAGGCGCTCTGGCAGATCATGCAGGAACTCGTCGCGGGCGGCACCACGCTGCTGCTCACCACGCAGTACCTGGAGGAGGCCGACCAACTGGCCCACAACATCTGCGTCGTCGACCACGGCCGGGTGATCGCCCGGGGCACGTCCGACCAGCTCAAGGCGCAGACCGGCGGCGAACGGGTCGAGGTCGTCGTGCACGACCCGGCCCACCTCACCGCCGCGACCGAGGTGCTGCGCCGCCTCGGCAAGGGCAGCACCAGCGTCGACAACCACACCCGCCGGGTCACGGTGCCGGTCACCGGCGGCGCCAAGCTGCTGGCCGAGGTGATCCGCGAACTCGACTCCCGCGGCATCGAGATCGACGACATCGGCCTGCGCCGCCCCACCCTGGACGACGTCTTCATCTCCCTCACCGGCCACGCGGCCGAAGCAGAACCCGGCACCGGCCCGACGGCCGGCAAGGGCCCGGACCCCACGGCCGGCACGGACCCCGCAGCAGGCGCCGGTACGGACACCGGCACGACCAAGGACACCAAGGACACCGAGGACACGGCCGGGACGGCGACGGCCGAGCGCCACGGGGAGGCGGCGAAATGAGCAGTACGGTCACCCCCGCACTGGGCAAGACGACGGGCCCGCGCCCGCAGGGCGGCCTGGTCCAGTCGGCCAGGGACTCCCTGGTCGTGGCCCGGCGGAACCTGATCAGAATGGCCCGGATACCCGAGGTCGTGATCTTCGGCCTGATCCAGCCGATCATGTTCGTGGTGCTGTTCGCGTACGTCTTCGGCGGCGCGATCCCCGTACCGGGTCAGCCGGGCAACGACGCCGCGGACTACCGCGAGTACCTGATGGCGGGCATCTTCGCGCAGACCGTCACCTTCGCCACGGCCGGCGCGGGCGCCGGCATCGCGGAGGACATGCACAAGGGGCTGGTGGACCGGTTCCGCTCGCTGCCGATGGCCCGTGGCGCGGTCCTCACCGGGCGCACCCTGGCCGACCTCGTACAGACCACGCTGACCGTGGTGGTGCTGGTCGTCGTCGCGCTGATCATCGGCTGGCGGGTGCACGACGGGATACCGAAGGCGATCGGCGCGATCGGGCTGCTGCTCCTCCTCGGGTACGCGTTCTCCTGGATCGGCGCGCTGATCGGCCTGTCGGTACGCACCCCGGAGGCGGCCACCTCGGGTGGCCTGATCTGGCTGTTCCCGCTCACGTTCGTGTCGAACGCGTTCGTGCCGACCGACAACATGCCGACCTTCTTGCAGCACGTGGCGGACTGGAACCCGTTCAGTGCCACCGTGCTCGCCTGTCGCCAACTCTTCGGGAACCCTGACGGACTGCCGTCGGACGCCTGGCCGATGGAGCACCCGGTGCTGGCGTCGGTGCTGTGGTCGGTCGTGATCATCGTGCTCTTCCGCACGCTCGCGGTCCGCAAGTACCGCTCGGCCGCGGCCTGAGGACACCCCTCGGCCCGCGACCGGCGCCCCGGCCGGGCGGAGTGGGCACGATCCCCGGCCGGCACCCCGGCCCGGGCGAGCGCAGCACCCTCGGCCGGCAGCAGGCGCCACACCCCGCCGCACCTCGCCGAAAGCAACTGAAAGCGATCGAAAACGACCGAACCCCCGCCGCCGGGCGTCGGGGGGTTCGTCGTCGGGTCCGTCGCGGGTGGCCGCGCCCCGGGGGGGGCCGCCGGGCGGCGGTCCGCGGGGCCCGGCCCGGTGGGCCGGGGCGCGGGCCCGTCGCGGTGGCTCAGCCCTGGTAGGGCTTGGCCGCGAGGATCTTCACGGACGCGGTGCGCCCGTTCGGCAACTCGTACTGCGCCTCGTCGCCCACCTTCTTGCCCGTCACGCCGGTGCCGAGCGGCGACTGCGGCGAGTACGTCTCGATGTCCCCGCTCGCGTACTCACGCGAGGCCATCAAGAAGGTGAGGGTGTCATTCGGGTCGCCGTCGAAGGCGATCGTCACGACCATGCCCGGCTCCACCACGCCGTCGTCCGCGGGTGCCTCGCCGACCTTCGCCTTCTGGAGAAGCTGAGTGAGCTGGCGCACGCGAAGCTCCTGCTTGCCCTGCTCTTCCTTGGCGGCGTGGTAACCGCCGTTCTCCCGCAGGTCGCCCTCTTCGCGGGCGGCCTCGATCTTCTTCGCGATCTCGACCCGCGCGGGACCCGACAGGTACTCCAGCTCGGCCTTGAGCTGGTTGTACGCCTCCTGGGTCAGCCAGGTGACGTTGTCGCTGGTCTGGGTCACAGGTGCTCCTCGTCGGTGCTTGGGGGAATACAAATGAACGCCCTCCTCCAAAGGGTGCACCTTCAAAGGTGGGCGAAACCACGAGCCTAACAATTCCGCGCGGAAAGGGGGAGAAGGGAAGGGCCTGAATGCACGGGAAACCCGTCAGAAAGGGGTGGGCCCGGGGTCCCTCCACCCCTCAAGACCCCCTACCACCAGGGCAAACAGCACGTAAAGGAGCATTGCGCGGGAGGCCCGACGGAAGGGGCCGAGGTGACGGAGCCGACTCTAGGGGGGGTGCGCCCGCCGGACCCGCGCCACCCGCACGAGGCGAGCCGCCCACAGATCAGCGCCCCACCGCAACGTCATGCGACGCAACACACGCAACGCAACCTCGCGTAACGGGTCGCAGCGGGACGCTCAGCCGCCGGCGCCCGTGCACTCGACGAGTTCCGCATTGGTCGCGCGCCGGGTCGTGCGCAGCGTCACGACCTCGTCCACCTGCTTCTGCCGCTGGTCGAAGGTGAAGTCCTTGCGGCCGACCTCGGCGCCGTCCTCGGCCTGCGAGCGCACCGTGCACACCCCCGTGTCACCCGGGTCCTTGCGCACCTCAAGGTGGACCTCGACGGCGTGCTCGGAGACCACCTTGAAGGCGATGACCCGGCCGCTGACGTCCTGCCCGGCGATGTAGGAGTACCCGACCCACCCGACGACGCCGAGCAGCGCGACGCCGAGCGTCGCCCCGATGATCTTCAACTTGCGGTCCGCGCGCTCGTCTGCGGAGCGGCCGTAACGCCCGTCCGGTCGTGCATCGCGCACCGACGCCATGATCATTCCTCCTGCTCAGCCCGCTGGTTGAAAATCTCGGAATTATTCCCGCCCAGCTTCGGTCACTATAGGAGGCGTCTTCTTTGACCAAGGACTGAGGATCGAGTCTTGACTGAGCAGCTACGACTGATGGCCGTTCACGCTCACCCCGACGATGAGTCGAGCAAGGGCGCGGCCACCATGGCCAAGTACGTATCCGAGGGGGTGGACGTGCTGGTCGCCACCTGCACAGGTGGTGAGCGAGGCTCCATCCTCAACCCGAAGCTCCAGGGCGACCCGTACATCGAGGCGAACATCCACGAGGTGCGCGCCAAGGAGATGGACGAGGCCCGCGAGATCCTGGGGGTGCAGCAGGAGTGGCTCGGCTTCGTGGACTCCGGGCTCCCCGAGGGCGACCCGCTGCCCCCGCTGCCCGAGGGGTGCTTCGCGCTCCAGGACGTCGACGAGGCGGCCGGCGCGCTGGTGAAGCTGATCCGTTCGTTCAAGCCGCAGGTGATCACGACCTACGACGAGAACGGCGGCTATCCGCACCCCGACCACATCATGACCCACAAGATCACGATGGTGGCGTTCGAGGCCGCGGGCGACCCCTCCCGCTACCCGGAGGCGGGCGAGCCCTGGCAGCCGCTGAAGCTCTACTACAACCAGGGCTTCAACCGCCCGCGCACCGTCGCCCTGCACGAGGCGCTGCTCGCGCGCGGTCTCGAATCTCCGTACGGGGACTGGCTGGAGCGCTGGAAGGAGTTCCAGAAGCGCGAGCGCGAGTTGACCACGTACGTGCCCTGCGGTGAATTCTTCGAGATCCGTGACAAGGCGCTGATCGCGCACCGTACGCAGATCGATCCGGACGGCGGCTGGTTCCGGGTCCCGATGGAGATCCAGAAGGAGGTCTGGCCGACGGAGGAGTACGAGCTCGCGCAGTCACGCGTGGCGACATCCCTCCCCGAGGACGACCTCTTCGCGGGCATCCGCAACAATTGACGCCATGATGACCGCGACTAGCACCCTCGCCCTGACCCACGCGTCTCCGGTGTTCGAGCTCGCCAAGGAAGTGGACAACAACAAGGTCACCCCTGGCGTACTCGGCTTCATCGTCTTCGCGGTCATCGGCGTCGCCGTGTGGTTCCTGATGAAGTCCATGAATCGGCACATGAAGAAGGTCGACTTCGACGAGGGCCCGATCGACGCAGGTCAGGGCGGCGTCGAGCGGGGCCGCGCGGCCCAGCAGTCGAGCAACTAGCGAGCGTGAGCGCGCACGGATAACCACCGGGCACCCCGTCCCCGACGGGGCACCGGGTCCCTCGTCCGACGACGGGGAACCCACCCGAATTCGAGCGCGCTCACCTTGACCGTGTCGCTCAGGTCGCCCCCGGGCGGCCGTCCCTCGACCACGTCGTGCCTGCTGGGCGCCGCCGGCACCGGAAGCGCCTGGCGCCGCATGGCATCGGAAGTACGTGGCGCCGCCGGCTCCCGAAGCACCTGGCGCCGCATGGCACCGCCCGCCGCATGGCACCGCATGTCGCCTGCGGCGGCCGACCCCGCCGACCGCCCGGCGACGGATACGCACCCCGCCGGCTTCGCCGATCCGCGTGACGTCCACCCCAGTGGCGTTCACCCAGTGATGTTCATCCAGTGACGTTCACCCGGGGAATGTCCCGCGCCCGCACCAGCCGCTGCCCGGAAGCCGCCCGGGCGCCCTTCGCGCACGCGGCCCTCCCCGTACGTGTCGTACGCGACCCACGTCGTACGCGTCGTACGCCGTCCCCTCCGTAGGCGATCCCCGTCATACGTGCCCGGCTTTCCCCCCTGCGAGGAGCAACGATGTTCGACCTGATCGTCATCATCCGTGTCACCGCCGCCGAGGACGTCCCCGCGGTGGCCGACGCCCTGACCCGGATGCGCCCGCTCTGCCTGGCCGAGGAGGGCTGCGTGTCCTGGGAGGCGCACCACTCCCCGGACGACCCGACGCGCTTCGTCCTCGTCGAACGCTGGGCCCCCCGCGAACTCTGGGAGACCCACGGCGCCGGCGCCGCCATCCAGAAGATCTACCTCCCGGACATCACACCGCGCGTCGAACGCGAGGTTCACCCGAGCGACTTGCTGGGGCACGGCGAGTAATTGGGGAGTAGGGGGAGCGCGACGGGAACCAAGACGCAGGCGGTACGAGCCCGACGGGCCCCCACGCGGTGCCACCCACCGCAACACCGCCGCCTCAGCGTTCCCCCGCCTCCCCACCCCGCCCCACGGCCCGCTCGACGATGTCCGCGAGGAACTCCGGGGTGACCGCCCGCCCCTCGTAGGTGGCCCGGACTAGGACGGCGCCGACGAGCATGGCGAGGCAGGGTTCGACGTCTTCGGGTGCCAGATGGGCGGTGAGGGCGGTGCGGATGCCCGTGGTGGCGCTCGCGTAGAGGCGGTCCCTGAGGTCGCGGGCGCCCTCGTCGTCGGCGGCGCGTTCGATGACACCCGCCATCAAACGGTCGTACCGACCGTCCGACAGCGTCAGCGCGAGGGCGCCAAGCGCGGTGTGCAGATCCGCGCGGAGGTCTCCGCTGGCCGCCGGGTGGGTGGCGTCCTCGCAGATCAGGGCGATGGCATCGCGCATCAGGTCGGCGGAGGTGGGCCAGTGCGCGTAGAGCGTCGCCTTCGAGTACCCAGCACGGCGCGCGACCTCGGCGTGCGTCGTCGCGCCCCAACCTTCTTCCAGCAGCGAGGTGGCGCTCGCTCGGATCACATCGCGCCGGGTGCGCGCCACACGCGGATCTACGGGCCCGGCTGTGGGTCCGTCTACGGGGCCGTCTACGGGTCGACCGGACGCCTTCGCCTTCGACTTCGCCATGTGCTGAGGATAGCCCCGGGCGGCCTGGGTGCCCACTACTGAACTTGCCGTACAGTACTTGTCTATGGGTTTAGTAACGCTCGGGGTGGACCTGGTCCCAGCCCTGATCCCGACTTCAGCTCCGACTTCAGCTCCGGCTCCGGTCCCGGTCCCGATTCCAGCTTCGCCCTCGGCTTTGGCTTCGGCTTCGGCTTCGACTTCGGTGAAAGGCGCGCCTCGCCTGCGCGTCGCCCGTTCCGTGCCGGGTTGCCCCGCGGGTCGGCCGCGCTGCGAGGGGGCCAGCGGATGACGCCCCACCAGTCCAACCCGTCCCCCTCACCCCACCCGCCCGTACCGACCACGCAACGGGCGATCGTGCAGCGCCGCTACGGCCCGGTGCGCGAGGTGCTCGCGCTCGCCGAAGCGCTGCCCGTCCGTCCGCCAGGGCCGCAGGAGGTGCAGGTCCGGGTGCGGGCGGCGGCGGTCAACCCCATCGACTGGCAGATGATCGAGGGGAACCGCCGCCTCATCACCCGCCGCCGCTTCCCGTTCACGCCACTGTTCGACCTCGCCGGCGTCGTCACCGCGGTGGGGGAGGGGGTGGCCGCGGTGGGCGGCCGGGCCGGTGCGGCGGGAAGCCGGGCCGGCGCGGTGGGAGACCGGGCCGGTGCGGCGGGGCGGCCGGCCGCAGCGGCCCGCCCGTTCCGCGTGGGCGACCGGGTGCACGCCGACAACGAGATCGGCGGGGGCGGTGCGGCGGAGTACGTCAACGTGCCCGCGCGGTTGCTCGCGCACACCCCGCCCGGCCTCGGTTTCGCCGAGTCCGCAGCCCTCCCACTGGCCGTACAGACGGCGCTGACCTGCATGGATCGTGGCCAGGTCGGGGCCGGAACCCGGGTTGCGGTGATCGGCGCGTCCGGCGGCGTCGGCCACCTCGCCGTACAACTGGCGCGCGCGGCCGGCGCGTTCGTACTGGGCGTCGCCAGCGCCCGCAACCAGGATTTCGTACGGTCCCTGGGCGCCGACGAGACGATCGACAGGGAGACGACGGACGTGGCGGCGCGCTTCGGCGCGGACTCCTTCGACGTGGTGATCGACTGCGTCGGCGGACGCGAACAGTGGCTCCGCGCCCAGCGCGTGCTGCGCCCGGGCGGCCGTTTCCTCACGATCGCCCGCGACGAGGACGGCCCGGTCACCCCCGCCTCCGCGGCCCGCCTCCTCACCACGATCACCACCCGCCGCCTACGCGGCGCGGGCCCCCGCGGCACGAAGTACGTCCCCGTCTTCCTCAAGTCCTCCGAAGCATTGCTGCGCCGAGCCAACACCCTGGTCACCGACGGCCAACTCCGCGTACACGTCGCGCGCTCCTTCCCCCTGACCCTGGAGGGCATCCACGCGGCGATGGAGGAGAGCCGGGCGGGGCGGGTGGTGGGGAAGTTGGTGGTTGGGGGGTGAGGGCGATTCAACCTTCGCGCGGGGGCCCTCCACCGGGCCCGACGCCGGCGCAACCTCGCACCGTGATTCCGCTTCGGGGGGGGGGCTTTTCGCGCCAGGCTCTCAGGGGCCTGCTTTTTCTTCCCGGTGGAGTCCAGTCCAGGAAGCGTCTTCCTAACGAGCTCGTGCACATCGCAAGACGGGAGCTCGCGGGGCAAGCCGGTCAAATTTCGAAGACGAGCGACTTTTCGTTTCTCAAATATCCCCAAGTTCGACCGTGATGGAGAAAGGTGCGCTGGCCTTCACTGTGCCGGTGAACATCTCGCCGTCTCGGTAAGTCTTGGTGGCGGGGTCGAGGACGTAGGTGTACACGATGGGGACACCGGTGGCGGCCTGTTCAATGCGCCAGTAGAAGGGGATACCCGCCTTGGCGTACTGGTCCACCTTCACGATCCGGTCCGTGGTCTCCGAGCCGGGCGACACGACCTCGACGACCAGGAGTACGTGTTCGGGGCGGGTGGGCGTGAGGTCGATGGTCTCCGCCCGGTAGACGATGACGTCAGGACGGCGGTTGGTGAGCGGAACATCCTGTAGGCGGACGTCGAAGTCCGTGTCCGCGTTCCAGTCCGGGCCCGCGGCGGCGTCCAAGGCGTTGGCCAGGATGCGGGCCAGCCGGTTGTGGCGCTTGGAGGCGCTCGGGCTCACGACGACCATCCCGTCCACGATCTCGATGCCGGCACACTGCTCCTCGGACCAGGAGTCGTACTGCTCCGCGCTGATCTGCGCATGCATCCACGCGGGCGCCACCATCTCGGCGGTCATGGTGTACCTCCTTCGAGAGACCTCGGCAGGTCCGGCGCTGCTGCGCCAAGCCTACTGTTTCAAGGTGCCGGGCTGCCCGAATCGGAAGGGGCGTAGCCGCCCACCACGTCATGGCGCGTAAGCGCAATTCGGCGAAGCGAAACGGGCTCATCAGTGTTCGCCGGTCGTGGCAGACGCTGTGAGAGGCTGGCCGCATGAACCGGTTGGCTGGTGTGACCTCGCCTTATCTGCTTCAGCACGCCGACAATCCCGTCGACTGGTGGCCCTGGACGCCGGAGGCGTTTGAGGAAGCGAAGCGGCGGGATGTGCCCGTGTTGCTTTCAGTTGGTTACGCTGCGTGTCATGGGTGCCAGTGAATGCACAGACCCAGTAGTCGATGGTGCTTACACGTCTCTGATGATGACGCGCTTGCCGCAGAGCTTCGACCAGTCGTCCCGGTCGGAGGTCAGGACGATCACGGGGGCCGGGACGCGGAGCGCGAGCGCGGCGACGAGGGCGTCGATCGCGTACTTATGACCGTGCAGCCCGCCTGCGTCCTGTAGCAGCTTCACCGCTGTCAGGGAGTCATCCTGGCTGACCGGTTCCACCCGTAGCCGGGAGAGCACCAACTTCAAGCGCGCCAGATCGGTCTTCCCGTGTACGGCTTCAACAATGGTCAGCGCGGACACGAGGACGGGAACCCCGGCCTGCCGGGAGGCCTCGATGCGAGCCGCCATACCGCGGTCGTTGCGCAGGAGCAGGGAGAGCGCCTCGGAGTCGAGCACCAGCGAGCGGGCCGGCTGCTCCTTCACGCGGCGCCCCGCTCGACATCCTCCGCGTTCACGTCTCCGAACAGCTCACGACGAGCGGCTTCGATCTCCTGCTCCGTGAGCGCGCCGTGCTCCTCCTCGTGGGACGCCACGATCTCGGCGAGTCCGTCCATGGCGAGCTGGTGTCGGACGGCCTCGGTGATGTAACTGGACAGGCCGCGGCGGCCGGTTCGGGAGCGGAGCTCACTGACCAGCTCGACGGGCATGGACACGGAGATGTTCTCGGTGGTCCCGGCTCGGGTCGGCTTCACGTTCAGAGTGTACGACAACCTTTATTACACCGCGAGGGCTGAAGAACCGATCCGCGGGCGCCGCCAGTACTTCCGCGATCCGGATTGCGGAAGTCGACAGCTTTCCGCAGCAAACCGACCGGGCTCTCCCCGTACTCTGAGGGTGAAGTGATGGGACAGGCGTCTCGGCTCGCCGCGAGGACGGCAGGCGAGGTGGCCGCGACATGATGATCGACTACAACGTCAGCGATCATTGGCCCCCGGACACGCCGGGCTGGTTGAAGTCCCTCGTCTCGTCCCTTGACCGGCGCCACGGCGGAAGCACCGTTCTGCCCCTGACCGTGATCGTGGACGAGGTCCTGGAATGGCTGGAGCTCGCCAGCGGAGTCGACGCCTGGAAGAACTCGGCCAACCGTGCATCGTTGCGCAGCGATCTGGAGGAGTCCTCGCGGGCACTCGGTCCCGCGCTCCGGGCCCACATCGCCACACCGCTCGCCGACTTCCAAGGCGCCTTCGGGCGGCTCGTCAGCAGTCCCGGAACTGGTCGACGAGGAATCCGACGTGGACTTCCTGGTCCGAGTTGACCTCGGTACCACCACGGCAGCCGATGCCGTGGACCGCGCTGTCCGCACCGTCGAGACCATCATCGACGTCGCCATCCACAACGCAGGCGGGATCCGCCCGTACCTTGTCCAACACGGGCTCCTGTGTTCCGGTCGCCCAGGCTCGCAGAGCTTCATGCTCCCCGGACGCGAGACGGGTTTCCCTGACGACCACTATGGTGCGGGCATCACCGCCAAAGCGATCGAAGAGCACGGTCCGCGCATCGCTTCGGCGCTCGCCCGCGAAGACCTGCCACGGTTCCTCGCCGCCGCGATCGAAGTGCAGACCACCGCTGACCATCCGTTCAGTCGTGACATGGCGATGCGCGAGCCTTCCGCAGCGGACATCCGCAGTGTCATCCCCCTCACGGACCGTGTGGTGCAACACGTCGCGGCGTACGCGGCACTCGCACCGGGCGAGGTGTTCGGTCTGCTCGGCGCGCGCTGGCCGCATGCGCGGTGGCTCGCGGATGTGCGACGAGCCGTCGGGATGTGCCTGCTCGGCGGAGGAAACCGGAGTGGTCTAGTCAACGAGCTGTCCCGGGAGTGGTTCGCGAACAGTCCGTCGCGCCCATGGATCCTGTTCGTCGCCGACCGCTCCGCCGATCTGCTCTCGCTCTGCCGCGTCGAGCACGAGCGCGCCTGGATCGCTCGGGTGTTCTCCAGCGTGAGCGATCACGCCGGATACCGGACCCTGGTCGAGCGGTACGCCGCTCAAGGCATCGTCTTGGAGGGGCGACGGAGCCGCGTGCGCAACGCTCTGGCGCACGGCAATCCCGCCGGTTTCGCGATCGTCGGGTCCGTGCGCGAGTACGTCGAGTTCCTCAGCGGTGGCGCCCTCAACATCGCCCTGGAGTCGTACGTCGAGGGCGAAGCGCCTGCCGTCGCCCTCGCCCGGAGGACCGGCGAGTTCACTGCGCTGCAGGACGGACAGGACGCCGCCGCCTACTGGAAGGCCCGGTCCGCAGCCCGGACCGCAGCGGGTACGTCCTCGGCGTAGGCGCGAGCGACGACGGCCGAGGCATACCCCGCAACCCCGGTTGCCTGTGGCGCACGGGCAGTGCTCGGGTCGGGTGCGCGAGGATGGGGGGCATGTCCAATCGACTCGCGCACGCCACGTCCCCGTACCTGCTTCAGCACGCGGACAACCCGGTCGACTGGTGGCCGTGGGGGCCGGAGGCGTTCGAGGAAGCCCGACACCGCGATGTACCCGTGCTGCTATCAGTTGGCTACGCTGCGTGTCACTGGTGTCATGTCATGGCGCGCGAATCCTTCGCCGATCGCGACGTCGCCGCCTATCTCAATGAGCACTTCGTGTCCGTCAAGGTCGATCGTGAAGAGCGGCCGGATGTGGATGCGGTGTACATGGAGGCGGTGCAGGCGGCTACCGGGCAGGGTGGGTGGCCGATGACGGTGTTTCTTACGCCGGATGCCGAGCCGTTTTACTTTGGTACGTATTTTCCGCCTCGGGCGCGGCACGGGATGCCTGGGTTTCGGCAGGTGCTGGAAGGGGTGGTCCGGGCCTGGGGTGAGCGGCGGGACGAGGTGGGGGAGGTGGCCGGGCGGATCGTGCGGGATCTTGCCGGGCGGACGCTTTCCTACGATGCGCCCGCGCCGCCCGCGGCGGCCGATCTGCATGCGGCCCTGATGGGGCTCACCCGGGAGTTCGACGCGGCGCGTGGTGGGTTCGGTGGGGCGCCGAAGTTTCCGCCGTCCATGGGGCTTGAATTCCTGCTCCGACACCATGCGCGGACCGGGTCCGAGGCCGCGTTGCAAATGGTGCAGGCCACCTGTGAGGCCATGGCGCGTGGGGGTTTGTACGATCAGGTTGGGGGCGGCTTCGCACGTTATTCCGTGGACGCCGACTGGGTCGTACCGCATTTCGAGAAGATGCTTTATGACAATGCGTTGCTCTGCCGGGTGTATGCGCATCTGTGGCGGAGTACGGGGTCGGACCTCGCGCGTCGTGTCGCGCTGGAGACCGCGGAATTCCTGGTGCGTGAACTCCGTACGGGGGAGGGCGGGTTCGCGTCGGCGCTCGATGCGGATAGTGCCGTGCCCGGGGAGCCCGGGACAGGTGGGGAGCCTGGGGTGGGTGGTGCGTCCGATGCACCTGCCGTGCCTGGCGCGTCTGCCTCACCCGGCACACCCGGCGTGCCTGCCGCACCCGGCGTATCCGCCTCACCCGACGCCCCCAACGAGCCCGCCTCACCCACCGCCCACACCCCACCCACCGACCACGCCGCGCACGCCGAAGGCGCCTTCTACGTGTGGACGCCGCAGCAGTTGCGCGAGGTACTTGGCGTGGCCGATGGGGAGTTGGCCGCCGCGTACTTCGGGGTGACCGATGAGGGCACCTTCGAGGAGGGCGCTTCCGTGTTGGGGGGGGGGGGGGGGGGGGCCCGGGGGGGGGGGGGGGGGGGGGGGGGGGGGGGGGGCACGCGGGTGGGGTGTCGGGGGGTGGGGGGCCCCCCGGCACGGGGGGGGGCCCCCGGGGGGCCCCGGGGGGGGGGGGCGCGCCGGGGGGGGGGGGGCGGGTGGGCCCCCCGCTGGTCGATGGGGAGTTGCTTGCTTCGATGCGGCAACGGCTTTTCGCTGCACGGGAGTTGAGGCCGCGGCCCGAGCGGGACGACAAGGTCGTGGCGGCCTGGAACGGGTTGGCGATCGCCGCCCTCGCCGAGGTGGGTGCCTACTTCGAGCGCCCGGACCTGACGGCGGCGGCGGTGGAGGCCGCCGACTTGTTGGTGCGGGTACACCTCGACTACCACGGCCGGCTGGTGCGGACCTCGCGCGACGGGGTGCCCGGCACTAACGATGGCGTCCTTGAGGACTATGCCGACGTCGCCGAGGGCTTCCTCGCCCTGGCGTCGGTGACCGGCGAGGGCGTGTGGGTGGAGTTCGCCGGGCTGCTGCTCGACACCGTGTTGCGGCACTTCGCCGGCCCGGACGGCGCCCTGTTCGACACGGCCGACGACGCGGAAGCGCTGATCAGGCGCCCGCAGGACCCGACCGACAACGCCGTGCCGTCCGGCTGGACGGCGGCGGCCGGCGCGCTCGTCAGCTACGCGGCGGTCACCGGCAGCAGCACGCACCGGGAGGCCGCCGAGCGCGCCCTCGGCGTGGTCACCGCGCTCGCCGGCCGCGCCCCGCGCTTCATCGGCTGGGGCCTGGCCGTGGCCGAGGCGCTGCTCGACGGGCCGCGCGAGGTGGCGGTCATCGGGCCCGCCGACGACCCGGCGACGCGGCGACTGCACCGCGCCGCGCTGCTCGGCACGGCGCCGGGCGCGGTGGTCGCCGTCGGCGAACCCGGCGGCGACGAAGTCCCGCTCCTCGCGGACCGGCCGCTGGTCGACCGCCGCCCCGCGGGCGACGGCATGCCGCACATCACCAGCGGCGCCCCCACCCCCGGCCCCCAGCGGGTGGCCGC
>NZ_JBEHZD010001320.1:0-23138 GCF_040240285.1 Streptomyces sp. HSW2009
GGAGTCTCGGCGGCCGCGGCAGATGGGTAAAAGAGCCAGCGACCCGCAGAGGCCGGCGGCCCGACCCGCGGGGGCCGCGGGCCGCAGCCGGGCACGGCGTCCGTGTTACCCGGGCCCGGTGGCGGCGCGCGCACCGACGACCGGCCCGACCATGCGGCGGCGAACCGCTCCACGCCGCCGAAACGTGCTGGCGGCGGGCCGGCCCCCGCCGTAGGGTCAGCCGGCATGGTCGGTAGCCAGCACGACGCGTACGCCATCCCCGAACTCGCCACCGACATGGCCGGATTGACCCTGCACGGGCTCACTGCCGAGCACGTCGACGCGTACTACGCACTCGTGGACCGCAATCGCGAGCACCTCACCCGACACGGCGACTATCAGGAACTGGCCGCAGCGGACCAGGCGGCGGCACACGCCGAACTCCGCAACGACCCCCGCCCGTCGCTGCGGTGCGGCATCTTCGCCGGCGGCGTGCTCATCGGCCGGATCGACCTCGTGGCGGTCGATCCGCCCAAGTACGGCTTGGGGTACTGGCTCGACCACGGCGCGACCGGGCACGGCTACGCCACGACGGCCGGTCGCGCGTTGATCGCCCATGGAGCGGCCGTACTCGGTGCCACCGACGTGTTCGCCGGCGTGACCCACGGAAACGACGAGAGCAGCGCCGTGTTGACCCGCATCGGCTTCGAGGTCGCCGAGGTCTTCGCGACCTACACCCGGTACCACCGCTCCCTCGCCACCCCGCCCCGTGCGTAATCCGTCCGCTGGTTGGGGCCGTCCGTCGATCCGTACGTGGCCTACGGCGACCTGAACCGCGGGCCGCTCAACGACCCGTAACCCAGGGCCGATCAGCGGGGACGGCGCGCGCTGATGCCGGTGCGGCCGGCCGTATCGTGGGCGTCCCCGGCCTGGAGGAGGATCGATGAGCGTGGATCGCACCGCGCCCGGCGCGCTCGCCACGGACGCCCCGCCCGATGCGGGCGGCGTCGCCGACGAACCGGTGGAAGCCGGCCAACTCGGCGACAGAGTCGATGAGTTGCTCGCCGCGCACGACCCGGCGGCGACCGCGCGGCTCGACTTCCTGCGGGCCCAGTTCGATGCCGGCCTCGCCTGGGTGCACTACCCGGTCGGGCTCGGTGGGCTCGGCGCGCCGCGTGCGCTCCAGACGCTGGTGAACGACCGGCTCGCCGCGGCCGGCGCGCCCGACAACGACCCGCGGCGCATCGGCATCGGCCTCGGCATGGCAGCGCCCACCATCCTCCGCTACGGCACCGAGGAGCAGCAGCGCCGGCTGCTGCGCCCGTTGTGGACCGGCGAGGAGGTGTGGTGCCAACTCTTCAGCGAACCCGGCGCCGGCTCCGACCTCGCCGCCCTCGCGACTCGGGCGGTCTACGAGCCCGCTGTTGGTGCCGGTGCCGGTGCCGGTGCCGCTGCTGGTGATGGTGCCGCTGTGGGTGACGGTGACGGTGACGGTGACGGCGCCGAAGGCGGGAGCCGTGCCGGCGGTGACGGTCGGGGCGGCGCCGCGGCCGGTACCTGGCTGGTGGACGGGCAGAAGGTGTGGACCTCAAGCGCCCACCTCGCGCGCTGGGCCATCCTCCTCGCCCGTACCGACCCCGACGTGCCCAAGCACCGCGGCATCAGCTACTTCATCTGCGACATGACCGACCCGGGCGTCGAGGTGCGACCGCTGCGCCAGATGACCGGGGAGGCCGAGTTCAACGAGGTGTTCCTGACCGGCGTGCGCATCCCCGACAGCCACCGCATCGGGCCCGTGGGGGAGGGGTGGCGGGTGGCACAGACCACGCTGATGAACGAGCGGGTGGCGATCGGCGGCGGCAGCCTGCCCCGCGAGCACGGCATGATCGGCGTACTCGCCCGCACCTGGCGCGACCACCCGAAGCTGCGCACCCACGAGTTGCACCAGCGGCTGCTGCGACTGTGGGTGGAGGCCGAGGCCGCGCGGTACGCCGGCGAACGGCTCGGGCAGCAACTGGCCGTCGGCCAACCCGGCCCCGAGGGTTCGGCGATGAAGCTCGCCTTCGCCCGGCTGAACCAGGAGATCAGCGGCCTGGAGGTGGAACTGCTCGGCGAAGCCGGACTGGCCTACGACGACTGGAGCATGCGCCGCCCCGAACTCGTCGACTTCACCGGCCGCGAGGCCGGCTACCGCTACCTGCGGGCCAAGGGCAACTCCATCGAGGGCGGCACGTCCGAGGTGCTGCTCAACATCATCGCCGAGCGCGTCCTCGGCCTGCCGCCCGAACCGCGCACCGACAAGGACGCCGCCTGGAAGGACCTGCCGCGATGACCAGCCGAGCCCCGAACGCGCCAGGGTCGAACGCGCCCCGCACACCCGGACCGGCCGCTCCCGCCGGATCACCCGCGCCTGTCGGGTCAGCCGTGCCTACGACGCCCACGCCTGCCGAGTCAGCCGCGCCTACGACGCCCACCGAGCCTGCCGCCCCGATCGCTCCCGCCGGACCAGCCGTGCCCGTCACCCCCGCCGTGCCGGCCACCTCCACCACGCCAGCCGCCCCGGGCCCCGGCGCCGCGGCCGTGCCCGACCTGCTCTACCGCGAGCAGGAGGAGGACCTGCGGGCCGCCGTGCGCGCACTGCTCGCCGACCGCTGCCCCGCGTCGGCCGTGCTCGACCACATCGCCACGGACCGCACCCACGACGTCGACCTGTGGCGCACGCTCGCCGTCGACATCGGCGCCGCGGGGCTGCTGGTCCCCGAGGCGTACGGCGGACAGGGCGCCGGCCCGCGCGAGGCCGCCGTGGTCCTGGAGGAACTCGGGCGCGCGGTCGCCCCCGTGCCGTACCTCACCAGTGCGGTCATCGCCACCCAAACCCTGCTGACCTGCGTTGAAGCCGTGACCACGACGGTCCGGGGCGGCGCCACCGACGGCCGCGGCACCACACCCGAGCCGGGCGACCGGGTGGCCCCCACCGCTGCGCCACCCGCCCACGACCCCGCCGCCGCGCCGGCTGACACCCTCGCCACGCCTGCCGTCCCGGCACCGGCCGCACCCGCCGCACCCGTCAAACCCACTGCACCCACTGCACCAACTGCACCCGCCGAACTGACCGCATCAGAGGAGGCCGCCCCAGCCACCGAAGCCGCCACCCTGCTCGCCGCCCTCGCCGCCGGCGAGCGCATCGCGGTCCTGGCCGTGCCCCTCTCCCGGGCGCCGGGCGCAGGGCAGGCGCCCTCGGTACGGGCCGCCGCCGACGCCACCCTGACCGGCGAGGTCAGCAGCGTCGCCGACGCGCTCGCCGCCGACGTGCTGCTGGTGCCGGCGCACGGCCCGGGTGGCACCGAGCTGTACGCGGTGGAGACCGCAGGCCAAGCGGCCGACCGGCTGCGCCGCGACCCCATCACCCCGCTCGACCTCACCCGCCCGCTGGCCCGCATCCGCTTCGACGGCACACCCGCCCGCCGCATCGCGGGACCGGGCACCGCCGACGCGGCGATCGAGGCCGGCCTACGGACGGGGGCTGGCCTGCTCGCCTCGGAACAGCTCGGGCTGGCCGAATGGTGCCTGGCCGAGACGGTCCGCCACACGGGGGAGCGGCACCAGTTCGGCCGCCCGGTCGGTTCCTTCCAGGCGCTCAAGCACCGGATGGCCGGGCTCTGGCTCGACCTCGTATCGGCCAGGGCGGCGGCCCGCGCCGCCGCGGACGCGCTGGCCACCGGCGCCGCGGACGCACCGATCGCGGTGGCCGTCGCCCAGGCGCACGGCGCGCGGGTGGCCGTGCACGCCGCCCACACCTGCGTCCAGCTCCACGGCGGCATCGGCATGACCTGGGAACACCCCGCCCACCTGTACCTCAAACGAGCCAAGAGCGATGAAATCGCCCTCGGCACCCCGGGGCGCCACCAGGAGGCCCTGGCCGCCCTCATCGACCTGCCGGCCCCGCCGGCGACCTGACCGAAAGGCACCGCTGGGCCCCGCGCCCCCACCCGGCGCGCGGGGCCCCTGCGTACGCCCGCCGACACACCGGTGCCGCCCCCGAGCCGTACCGTACGAGCACCCGTGACCAGCCGCTTCCTGCTGGGGCGCGGCCGACGGCCGATGTGGCCGGCCCATCCGGCGGCGGGTCGGCTGACCGTTCTGCCGCCTTCCGTGATCGCCACGGCGTTGGCTGGGAACCCCCTCTGGGCGTCCCGTTCCGCATGTTGTTTAATTGCGACCGTTTCGCAGTAACGGTTGATCTTCAACAGAGGTGGGGCATGACGGCGCGGACGACACGGACCCTGACCGCCGCCGTGACGGCGGGTGTCCTGACGGTGGGCGCGGCAGCGTGCTCCAACCCGGACGGCGGCAAGAGCGACGGACCCAAGGACGCGGCCGTCGTCGGCATCGCCTATGAGCCCGACACGCTGAGCCCGCTCCTCGGCTACGGCAAGGACGGCAACTCCAAGATCTTCGACGGGCTGCTCACGCACGACGCGAAGATGCAGCTCAAGCCGGCCCTCGCGGCCAAGCTGCCAGAGGTCTCGGGCGACGGCCTGAACTACACGTACACGCTGCGCGACGGCGTGCGCTTCAGCGACGGCGAGCCGTTCACCGCCGACGACGTGGTCTTCACCTACCGCACCATCCTGGACAAGAAGACCAACAACGCGTCCAAGACCGAACTCGACGCGATCAAGAGCATCGAGAAGAAGGACGAGAAGACGGTCGTCTTCCGCCTCAAGTACCCCTACGCGCCGTTCGCCGAGCGGACCGTACTGCCCATCGCGCCCCAGCACATCGCCGGTAAGCAGGACGTGAACACCGGCGCCTTCACCACCAAGCCGATCGGCACCGGCCCGTACCTGCTCAGCCGCTGGAGCAAGGGCGAGAAGCTCATCTTCAAGGCGAACCCCACCTACTGGGGCGGCGAGCCGAAGATCAAGAAGTTCACGATGGCCATCATCAAGGACGACGACGTGCGCGCCACCCGGCTGCGCTCCGGCGACCTCGACGGCGCCATCCTGCCGCCCAACCTGGCCGCCACCTTCAAGAGCGACAAGGGCCTGCACACCCTCACCGCCACCACCTACGACTACCGCAACGTGACGCTGCCCACCGGCAACCCGGTCACCGGCGACCGTGCGGTGCGCCGCGCCCTCGACATCGCCGTGGACCGCAAGGCCATGGTCGACGGCATCCTGGACGGCGCGGGCCGCGCGGCCTACGGCCCGGTGCCCACCGACAGCGAGTGGTTCACCAAGGGCACCGAGCGCCGCCACGACCTGGCCGGCGCCGAACGCATCCTGGACGAGGCGGGCTGGAAGCGCGGCAGCGGCGGCATCCGCACCAAGGACGGCAAGCGCGCCTCCTTCACCCTCTGGTACCTCACCGGCGACAAGCTGCGCCAGGACCACGCCCTCGCCTACGCCTCCGACGCCAAGAAGGCCGGCATCGAGATCAAGGTCCAGTCCGGCACCTGGGAGGTCATCGAGCCGCGGATGAAGCAGGACGCGGTGCTGGCCGGCGGCGGCAGCCCGGCCGACCCGGACTTCGACCAGTACACGCTGCTCAACTCCGCACTCGCCGGCGACGGCTTCAACAACATGGCCTCCTACGCCAACCCGACCGTAGACAAGGCGCTGTCCGACGCCCGCCGCAGCGGCGACAAGGCCCAGCGCAAGGCCGCGTACGACACCATCCAGCGGGCCCTGGTCAACGACCCGGGCTACACCTTCCTCACCCACATCGACCACCTGTACGTCGTCGCCGACCGATGGGCCCCGCTGACCACCCAGGTCGAGCCGCACGACCACGGCCTGGCCTCCGGCCCGTGGTGGAACGTCGAGGACTGGCGGCCGAAGAAGTGACGCGAACCCGGCGCCCGGGCCTGCCCTGGCTACCGATGGCACGGCTGGTCGGGCGCCGGGTGTTGTTCGCCGTACCCGTCCTGCTCTGCGTGACCTTCGGCGTCTTCGCCATCGCGGCGGCCTCCCCCTTCGACCCGGTCAAGGCGTACGCCGGCACCGCGGGGCTCACCGCCTCCCAGGAGAAACTGGACCAACTGCGCGCCAACCTCGGCGCCGACGACCCGTTCGCCGTCCGCTGGTGGGACTGGCTGACCGCGGCCCTCACCGGCGACCTCGGCGACTCCACCTCGCTGCGCCAACCGGTGGCCCAGGTCATCGCCGAACGCATCGGCTGGTCCAGCCTGCTGTGCGCGGTCGCCTTCGCCGTCGCGGTGCTCGGCGGCACCGTGCTCGGGGTGCTCGCGGCCCGGCGCCGCGGCGGCCTCTACGACCGGGCGATCACCTTCCTGTGCTACACGCTGGAAGCGGCCCCGCCGTTCTGGCTCGGCCTGCTGGCCGTGTGGTTCTTCGCGCTCAAGCTCGACGCGCTGCCCGCCGGCGGCCTCACCGACACCGCCAGCGAGGTCACCACCGCCGGCCAGGTCGGCCACCACCTGATCCTGCCGGCGGCCGTGCTCGCCGTGTCGCAGTTGCCCTGGTTCGTGCTGTACGTGCGCCAGGGCGTCGGCGACGCGCTCGAAGAGGACCCGGTGCGCGGCGCCCGCGCCCGCGGCCTCGGCGAAGGCACCGTCCTCTTCGGCCACGCCCTGCGCTCGGGAGTGCTGCCCGTCCTCACCCTCATCGGCTCCCGCGTCCCCGAACTGATCACCGGGGCGCTGCTGATCGAGACCGTCTTCAGTTGGCCCGGCATCGCCTCCGCCACCGTCGAGGCGGCCACCAGCGTCGACTTCCCGCTGCTCGCCGCCCTCACCGTGCTGGCCACCCTGGCCGTACTGGCCGGAAACCTGCTCTCCGACCTGCTGTACGGCCTCGCCGACCCCCGGGTGGGATTCGATGGCTGACCACGCGCCCAAGACCGGGCCTGACACCGAGTCTCAGACCGGCCCCGACACCGGGTCTCAGGCCGGGCCTGACACTGAACCCAGCACCACGTCCGGGGCCACTGAGCCCGGCACCACCTCCGCGACCGAGGCCAGGACCAGGCCCGCCCCCGAAGCTGCCGCCGCACCGCACGCGAAGGTCGCCCCGCACGCCGAGGCCGTACCGCACCCCAAGACCGCTACGCGCGCCAAGGTCGCACCCACCACGACCGGCCGCCCCGCCACCGAGCCACCGCCGGCCGCGAGCACCCCCCGCTGGCGCGCCTCCGCCCACGGCGCGCGCCGTGGTAGCCACGCCCTACGGCTGCGCCTGAGCGCCGCCCTGGTCGCGCTCATCGTGGCCACCGTGCTGCTCGTACCGCTCTTCTTCCCGCTGGACGAGCAGGCCGTCAACCTGCCGGACAAACTGCTCGCCCCCTCGCTCGACCACCCCTTCGGCACCGATGACGTCGGCCGTGACCTGCTGCTGCGCTGCATCTACGGGCTGCGCGTCTCGCTCCTGGTCGGCGTCGTCGCCGCGCTCGCGGCCACCGTCATCGGCACCGCCGTCGGCGCGCTCGCCGGGGCCGTCGGCGGCTGGGCGGACCGCGTGGTGATGCGACTCGTGGACATCTTCTCCTCGGTGCCGCACCTGCTGCTCGGCATCTTCATCGTGGCCATGTTCCGGCCCGGCGTCTGGCCCGTGGTGATCTCGGTCGCCCTCACCCACTGGCTGTCCACCGCCCGCATCGTCCGCGCCGAACTCCTCTCGCTGCGCACCCGCCCGTACGTGGAGGCCGCCATCTCCGGCGGGGCCTCCCGGCTCCGGGTCACGGCGCGCCACCTGCTGCCCGCGGTGCTGCCGCAGGCCGGGCTCGCCGCCGTGCTGATGGTGCCGCACGCCATCTGGCACGAGTCCGCGCTCTCCTTCCTCGGCCTCGGCCTGCCCAGCCACAAGGCCAGCCTGGGCGCCATGGTGCAGGGCGCACGGAGTTCGCTGCTCGCCGGCGACTGGTGGCCCACCCTCTTCCCCGGCCTCCTGATCATCATTCCCACCCTCGCCATCGCCGGCCTCGCCAGCGTCTGGCGGGACCGCATCAACCCGCGCCGCCGATCGGAGCTGACGCTGTGACAGGGCCCGACCGGCCTTCCCCGGTCCTCGCCGTCGACGGCCTCTCGGTCCGCTTCCGGATGCGCGGCGGCGGGTACGTGGCCGCCGTGTCCGACGCCACCTTCGCGCTGCACCCCGGCGAGTGCCTGGCTCTGGTCGGCGAGAGCGGCTGCGGCAAGTCCGTGCTGGCCTCCGCGCTCCTCGGCCTGCTGCCGGGCAACGCGGAGACGGCCGGCACCGCCCACCTCGCCGGCACGGCCGACGCCCCGCCCGTCGACCTCATCGCGGCCGACGAGCGCGAACTGTCCCGCACCATCCGCGGCCGACGGGTGGGCCTCGTGCCCCAGAGCCCGTCCGCTCACCTCACCCCGGTCCGAACCGTACGGGCCCAGTTGGAGGAGACGGTACGGGCGCTCACCGGGACCCGCCGGTCCAAGCTGCGCCCGGCGGCGGAGGCCGCGGCCGACCGGGTCGCCTTCCCCACCGACCACCTGGACCGCTACCCGCACCAGCTCTCCGGCGGCCTGGCCCAACGCGCGGCGACCGCCCTGGCCCTGGTGGGAGACGCCGCACTGCTCCTCGCGGACGAACCGACCACTGGCCTGGACCGCGACCTGGTGGAGCGCACGGTGGACGAACTGCGCCGCCACATCGCCGCCGGCCCACCCGGCACGAACGGGACCACGGCCCCTGCCTCCCTCACCGGGCGCGATGCAGTGGACGGCCCCGCCGCAGACGCCCCACCCACCCTGACCGCCCCGCCCGGGCCCACCGCGCGGGAGTCGGCCGGCGCAACGGCCACCGCGGAGCGGACCGCGACGGACCACTCCGTCCCCGCGGCCCGTGCGCTGCTCATGATCACGCATGACCTGGTCGCCGCCGAGCGCATCGCGGACCGGGTGGCGGTGATGTACGCCGGCCGCATCGTCGAGATCTCCGCCGCCCGCGACTTCTTCGGCACGCCGGGCCCCCGGCACCCCTACGCCCGCCGGCTGCTCGACGCCCTGCCCGAGCGGTCGTTCACCCCGATCCCCGGCATGCCGCCCGAACTCGGCGACCTGCCGGCCGGCTGCGCCTTCGCCCCCCGCTGCGACCTCGCCAGCGACCTGTGCGCCACTCTCCCGGTGCTACGGGACGCCGTGGCCTGCCACCACGCCCCGCCGGCCGAACCCGCCGCGCGCCCCACGCAGCCCACCGAACCGGACCCCGACGAGGCCCACCATGCTTGAGCTGCGCACCATCACGGCCGGCTATGAACGGCGCGCCCCGGTCGTCCGCGGCGTCTCGCTGACCCTGGCGGACGGCGAGGCCGTCGGCCTGCTCGGGCCCAGCGGCTGCGGCAAGTCGACGCTGGCGCGGGTTGCGGCCCTGTTGCACCGGCCGGACGCGGGCCAGGTGGTGCTGGACGGCGAGGTCGCCCGCGGCTGGCGGCACCGTGCCCCGCGCGCCCAACGCACCGCGTACGGGGTGATCTTCCAACAGCCGCGGCTCTCGGCCGATCCCCGGCTGCGGCTCACCGACCTGATCGCCGAGCCGCTGCGCGCCACCGGCCTCGGCAACGAGGCGGCCGAGCGCACCGCGGCACTGGCGCACCGGGTCGGCCTCGGCCCCGACCTCCTCACCCGCCGCCCGCACGAGGTCAGCGACGGCCAGTTGCAGCGCGCCTGCCTCGCCCGCGCACTCGCCCTGCGCCCCCGCTGGCTGGTCTGCGACGAGATGACCGCGATGCTGGACGCCTCCACGACGGCCGCGCTGGTGCACGTGGTGGAGGAGTACCGGCGCGAGAGCGGCGCCGGACTGCTCGCCGTCGGCCACGACCGTACGCTGCTCAGCCGCTGGTGCGACCGCACGGTGAGCTGGTCCGAGCTGACGGGCTGACAGCCTCGGGTTGCAGGGTTGCAAAGGGGCGCCCGGGGCGCAGGGTTGCAAGGGCGCCAGTGCCGCGTACGGGCATGACAGTGGGGCCCGGAGCGTCGCCCCGGGCCCCACCAACACCTCACCGTGAACCGCCGGCCGTTGCGACCGGAGGCTACGGACGGGGTGACCGACTCAGCGGTCGATCTCCACGTCCTCCAGGACACCGAGCGCGTCCGGAACCAGCACGGCCGCCGAGTAGTAGGCGCTGACCAGGTACGACGAGACGGCCTGCTCGTTGATGCCCATGAAACGGACATTGAGGCTGGGCTGGTACTCGTCCGGGATGCCGGTCTGGTGCAGGCCGACGACACCCTGGTCCGCCTCGCCGGTGCGCATGGCGAGGATCGAGCTGGTGCCGGTGCTGCTGATCGGAATCTTGTTGCAGGGCAGCAACGGCACGCCGCGCCAGGCCCGCACGGTGGAGCCCAGCACCTCGGTGCCCTGCGGGTACAGCCCGCGGCTGTTGCACTCCCGGCCGAACGCGGCGATCGTGCGCGGGTGCGCCAGCAGATACTGCGTCTTACGGCGCCGGGCCAGGAGTTCGTCGAGGTCGTCGGGGGTGGGCGGGCCGCTGCGGGTGTGGATGCGTTGGCTGAGGTCCGCGTTGTGGAGGAGGCCGAATTCGCGGTTGTTGACGAGCTCGTGCTCTTGGCGTTCGCGGAGTGCTTCGACGGTGAGTCGGAGCTGCTCTTCGACCTGGTTCATGGGTTCGTTGTAGAGGTCGGCGACGCGGGTGTGGACCCGGAGCACGGTCTGCGCGACGCTCAGTTCGTACTCGCGGGGCGAGAGCTCGTAGTCGACGAAGGTGCCGTCGAGCACCGGCTCACCCACGTGTCCCGAGGACACCGCGATGTCGGCCTCGCCCCGCCGATTGGTGGGCAGGTCGGGCTGGTTCGCGAAGCCCTCGGTGTGCGCGGTCAGCGACGGGTGGCGGTCGGCCACCGTCTGGAACGCCTGCCGGGGCAGCGTCAGCACGGTGCACCGGGTGACGGCCTTGACCGTGTACTCCCACACGCCGTCCTGCTCCAGCGGCGTGCGCTCACCGAAGTAGTCGCCGTCGGCGAGCACGCCGAGCACGGTCTCGTCGCCGTACTTGCCGGTGCCGATCTTGTTGAGCTTGCCGTGCGCGATCAGCACGATCCGGTCCGCGCTCTGGCCCGCCTCGACCAGCACGCTCCCCGCGTCGTACTCCTGCTGCTCGAAGGCCCCGGCCAGCGCCTCAAGCACCGGGGTGTCCGAGAAGCCCCGCAGCAGGGGCAGCTCACCCAGCTCCGGCGGGATCACCCGGACCTCGGCGCCGGTCGAGATGAACTCGACCCGGCCGTCGCCGACCGTGTACGTCAGCCGTCGGTTGACCCGGTAGGTGCCCGCCTGCACCTGCACGAAGGGCAGCACCCGCAGCAGCCACCGCGTCGAGATGCCCTGCATCTGCGGGGTGGTCTTGGTGGTGGTGGCCAGATTGCGTGCAGCCGCCGTGCCCAGGCTGAGCTGCTGCTGTGCGCCTGCGACCGCGCCGGGGTCCGCGGAAGTCGTCATCGTTCTTGCAACCTTTCTTTAAAGTCTTGCGATGTGCTGGGTGACCGCTGGAAATGTTGCGGTCGTCGGGCTCAGCGACCGATTTCTACGTCTTCGAGGACACCGAGCGCGTCGGGCACGAGTACCGCGGCCGAGTGATAGGCGCTGACGAGGTACGAAATAATGGCTTGCTCGCTGATTCCCATAAAGCGGACAGAAAGTCCTGGCTGGAATTCGTCGGGCAGCGCAGTGGGCCGAAGTCCGACCACGCCCTGGTTTTCTTGACCCGTACGCATCACGAGAATCGACGTGGTGCCCGCGTCGCTGACCGGAATCTTGTTGCAGGGGAGCACCGGCACGCCGCGCCAGGCCGGCACTGCGTGACCGTTGTAGTCGATGCTCTGCGGGTAGATGCCGTGGGCATTGAACTGCCGTGCCATGGCGGCGATGGCCCGCGGGTGGGCGAGGATGACGCTCGGGTCCTTCCACACCGTGGCCAGGAGCTCGTCGAGGTCGTCGGGGGTGGGCGGGCCGCTGCGGGTGTGGATGCGTTGGCTGAGGTCCGCGTTGTGGAGGAGGCCGAATTCGCGGTTGTTGACGAGCTCGTGCTCTTGGCGTTCGCGGAGTGCTTCGACGGTGAGTCGGAGCTGCTCTTCGACCTGGTTCATGGGTTCGTTGTAGAGGTCGGCGACGCGGGTGTGGACCCGGAGCACGGTCTGCGCGACGCTCAGTTCGTACTCGCGGGGCGAGAGCTCGTAGTCGACGAAGGTGCCGTCGAGCACCGGCTCACCCACATGCCCCGCAGACACCGAGACCTCGGCCTCGCCCTGCGCGTTGCGCGGACGCTGACCCTCGCTCAGAAACCGCTCGATGTGCGCGCTGAGCTCCGCGTCACCATCGGCCACCTGCTGGAACTCCGCGCGGCTCAGGGTGAGAACCGTGCCGCTGGTCAGCGCCTTGAGCGTGAACGACCAGGTCTGCTCGTCGCCCACCAGTGCGTCGGAACCGAGGTGCTCGCCGTCGGCGACCGTGCCGAGCGCGGTCTCGTCCCCGTACTTGCCGGTGCCGGTCTTGGCGAGCTTGCCGTGCGCGACCAGCACCACCTGGTCGGCCGGCTGCCCGGCCTCCACCAGGACCTCGCCCGGGGTGAAGTCCCGCTGGGTGAAGCGGTCTGCGAGGGCGGTGAGAACGGCGTCGGCGGCGACGTCGCGCAGCAGCGGGAGTTCCCGCAACTCCGGTGGAATGACGCGGACTTCGGAACCCGTGCTGGAGAAGGTGACCCGGCCGTCACCGACGGTGTAGCTCAGTCGGCGGTTCACCCGATAGGCGCCGCTCGACACCGGAATCCACGGCAGTACGCGCAGCAACCACCGCGAGGTGATTCCCTGCATCTGCGGAACGGTCTTGGTCGTCGTGGCGAGTTGTCGAGCAGCGCTCGTGCTGAGGCTCAACTGCGCTTGCTGACCCGCTGTATCGGCCGAACTCGATTCCACTGACGTCGTCATGCGATTGTTCACCTAACCCCGAAACGGACATGCGGGAAGATCACCCCCGCGACGATCTGAAGGTATCAGTGGATTTTGTGATCAGCATTCACTCGAACGAGTGGCATAAAGCTATGAGTTAAATCGCGGTAAATACTCCGATCCCGTTGGGCACGGGGCGTTCCGCGCCACCTGACGGGTTGTTACGCACCGTTGGCCCGGACGTGCCAGGTTCCTGCGTCACCAGCGTCGACGAGCCGCCGCCGTCGAGGTTCACCGCATCGTCCGCGCCGAGCCTCAGCATGAGGTCCGCCAACTCCGCGACGGACAACCCACTGCGGTACTCCGGGCGGCCGTCGAGCGAGAGCAGATAGACACGGTGCCCGTGGGCGCCGATCCCGGCGGCCGAGCGGACCGCCGCGGTGCCCGTGTCGAGCCCCGCCAACGGCTGCCGGTCACGGGCGATGGGGAAGCCGCCGACCGCGAAGGTGAGCCGGCCTGGCCGGGAGGCCGCGAGCTGGTGCCGGACCGTCACCCGGTCACCCACCCGGAGCGCTTGCAGCGCCGTCGCGCCCGCCTCACGCCCCACCAACACCACCGAGTCGGCGGCCACCTGCCCGCGTCCCGGCGCCGTCGTCACCGCGCTCACCCGGCCTCTGCGCACCGTCACCTCGTACGTCTGCGTACTGCACGGCGCCGCCCGGTCGGTGTCGGACCCACAGGTCGCGCGGACCCGCGAGGTCGGACCCCATGCCGCGTCGAAGGCGCCGATGCCGTTCTCCGCCAGGGCGTACTGGTTGAGCCCGCGCAGCGCCAGCGTGCCCCGCGGGGTGCGCACCGTGCCGCTCAGGTGCAGCCGGTCAAGGCGTGCGGTGTGGTCGGCGCCCACCGCGATGACGTCCTCGGTCTCGGTGCCGGTCGGCAGCTTGGGGCCGAACCGCTGGGCCCGCGGGACCGCGCCCTTGAGCCGGTGCCCCGCCGCGATGGCCGGCCCGACGGGGGCGCGGGTCGCCTCCACGCCCGGGTGCTGGGTCTCGGTGATGTTGAAGAAGTCGCCGTTGACCGCGGCCACCGCACCCCGCCGGCCGGCCAGTTGGGACAGCGGAGCGCGCGCCCCGACGGCCCCCGGATGGACGAGGTCAAGACCGAGCCCGGGAGTGCGCAGATCGATCGTGACCAGGTGCCCGTAGGCGGTGCCGTGCGAAGAGGGCACCGAGAACTCCCGGTACTCCACCCCGGGCGCAAGGCCCGTGCGCTCGGTGAACCGCGGCGCCCGGTCGACCGCGTCCGCCGCCGGCGCCGTCACCAGGCCGCCGCCCACCAGGGCCAGCCAGGCCACCGCCACACCCAGTGCCGCCCGTGCACCGCTCACCCTCATGCCCACGGCTCCTCCACCTCTCGCCTCGGCCGCCGAATTGCTGCCACAGGCTTCCCCGGGACGCGCCGTGACCACCCGGAACGTCAGGGAAATGGCCGACGGCTAGCTGCGGAACTCTCCGCGCGTCCCTGCCCCGGGGCCGCGCCTGGCCCGATACTCACTGGCGTCCGTCGTGCACGCCCGGCCCCACGCCGGGACGAAAACCAGGAGGCCCCCATGGTCCACAGCACCCGCAGAGCCTTCGTCGTCACCGTCGGCGCAGCCCTGGCCGGCGGCGTCGCCGCCCCCGCGTACGCGCACGCGCGCGGCGGCCCCCCCGGCGGCTGGGGCAAGCCCCCGCTGCGCCAGGCCCACGCCCACAACGACTACGAGCACACCCGCCCGCTGTACGACGCGCTCGCGCACGGCTTCTCCAGTGTCGAGGCCGACATCTGGCTGGTGGACGGTCAGCTCCTGGTCGCGCACGACGAGGTGGACCTCGACCCGACGCGCACCCTGGAGCGGCTGTACCTGGACCCGCTGCTGCGCCGGGTGCGGGCCAACGGCGGGCGGGTCTACCGGGGCCACCGGCTCTCGCTGCAACTGCTCATCGACATCAAGAACCAGGGCGACGCCACGTACCGGGTGCTCTCGCAGCACCTGCACCGCTACCGCTCGATGCTCAGCTTCGCCGCCGGCGGCCGGGTCTTCGAAGGCGCGGTCACCCCGGTCATCTCCGGCGACCGGGCGGCGCGGCCGGCGATGGAGGCCGAGCGGGTCAGGCACGCCTTCTACGACGGCCGTCTCGAAGACCTTGACACCGGGGTGCCCGCCTCCTTCATCCCGCTGATCAGCAGCAACTGGTCGCAGAGCTTCACCTGGCAGGGCGTGGGGGAGATGCCGGCCGTCGAGCGGGCCCGGCTGCGGCAGATCGTGGGCACCGCCCACGCGCAGCGGCAGCGGGTGCGCTTCTGGGCCACCCCCGACCTGCCGGGCCCGGCCCGCGCCGCCGTGTGGCGCGAACTGCGCGCCGCGGGCGTCGACCACCTCAACACGGATGACCTGGCCGGGCTTGAGGCGTTCCTGCGCAGCAAGCGCTGATCCGGGCGCGGCCGGCCGGGCCGTAGGGGGCCGCCGCGGCGCGTCACCCGGCCGGGCCGGCGGCCACCGGTCCCGCGCCAGAGCGGCGGCCGGCCCCTCGGCCGATGGGTAACCGTCCACCGGTCTGGCGCCCGGCGCTCTGCGGGCGCGGTCAGCAGGGGCGGCGGCTGGAGCACAGGTGCCCCGCCCCGAAGCGGTCGCCGGGGAAAAATGGCTGGCGCGACCCGGCGGAACCGGGAAGGCTGGCCGGCATGCACATCAACGTTGCCACCCCGGACGACTGGCCCGCCATCTGGCCGTTCCTCCGTGAGATCGTCGCCGCAGGCGAGACGTACACCTTCCCCCGGGACCTCGGCGAGGACCTCGCACGCGAGATCTGGATGATGGCGCCGCCCCGCCGCACCGTGGTCGCCGTGGACGACGAGGGCACCGTGCTGGGCACCGCGAAGATGAACCCCAACCACATGGGCCCCGCCGCCCACATCGCCAGCGCCAGCTTCATGGTCGATCCGCAGTATGCGGGGCGCGGCGTGGGGCGCGCGCTCGGTGAGTACGCCTTGGACTGGGCGCGCTCGGCCGGCTTCCGCGCGATGCAGTTCAACGCGGTGGTGGAGACCAACACCCGGGCGGTCGGCCTGTGGCGCTCGCTCGGCTTCGACATCATCGGCACCCTGCCGGAGGGCTTCCAGCACCCCACCGAAGGCTACGTCGGCCTGCACATCATGCACCGCCACCTCTGACCTGCCACGATGCCCGCCGGGGTGGCGGCAGTGGCCGGCCCCGGCGGGCCCGTACGGCTAGTGACGGCGGTCGGGCCCGGCCTCCTGCGGCCCGTGACCGGTACGCATCGGGCCCGGGCCCGCACGCCTCGTGCGCATCGGGCCCGGGCGGCGCGCACCGGGCGGGTGTCCCTTTCAGCGGGCCCAGCCACCCGAAGCCCGTCGGCCCAGCCGCTCCAAACACCGGGCCCCACCCACGCCCGAGCCCGGTCGAACCAGCCCGCCCCGAGCGCGGGCGGCTCAGCCCGGTCCGAGGAGCGCGCCCGCCCCGCTGAGCGTGCTCGCGATCCGCTCCACCGCCGCCTCATCGCGCGGTACGGCCGGGTACGCGGGTCCGTCCGCCGTCGACCAGCGGCGGGCCACCGCGCCCGGGTCCTCGCCGAGCAGCAGGCCGGCCGCCTGCGCGGCGGCGCCGAGCGCGACCAGGTCCCGCGCGCGGGGCCCGCGCACCGGCCGCCCGCTGAGCCGCTGGATGGTGGTGCGCCAGGCGGTGCCCTGGGCGCCGCCGCCGATCAACAGCAGCGGCGTCTGCGGGTCGTCGTCCGCGCCGAGCACCGTCTGCAACGCCGTGAGCAGGGCGTACACCGCCCCGTCGTAGGCGCCCTGGAGCACCTGACCCGCGGTCGTATCGTGACGCAGGCCGTGCACCAGGCCGGTGGCGTCGGGCAGGTTCGGGGTGCGCTCGCCGTCCAGGAAGGGCAGCACGCTGACGGTACCGCCCGGCTCCACCGCCTCGCGGTCCCGGCCGAGCAGCGTCGCGAACCGGTCGACGGCCAACGTGCAGTTGAGCGTGCAGGCCAGCGGCAGCCAGCCGGCGCGCGCATCGGCGAAGCCCGATACGGTCCCGGTCGGATCGGTGGGGCGGCGCGCGGAGACGGCGTAGACGGTGCCCGACGTGCCGAGGCTGACGACGGGCTGGGCCCTGTCGAGCCCCAGGCCGAGCGCCGCCGCCATGTTGGCGCCGGTGCCGGTCGCGCCCAGCACCCCGGGGGAGAGCGGCAGGTCGGGCAGTGCGCGTACGGTGCCGGCCGCCTCGCCCGGCTTGAGGACCGTCGGCAGCAGCGCGGCGTCCAGCCCCACATGGGTGAGGACCGCGTCGTCGTAACCCTGGCTCGCCGAGGCCCACCAGCCGGTGCCCGACGCGTCCCCGCGGTCGGTCACGGCCCGGCCGGTCAGCCGCTCGGTCAGGTAGTCGTGCGGCAGCCGTACCGCCCGCGTCGCACGGACCGCGGCCGGCTCGTGCTCCCGCAGCCAGGCCCACTTGGTGACCGTGAAGGACGGTGCCGGCACGCTGCCCAGCCGCGTCGCCCACGTCGTGGGGCCGCCCAACTCCTCGATGAGCAGGTTGCGTTGGGGAGCCGAGCGGACGTCGTTCCACAGCAGCGCCGGCCGTACCGGCTCGCCCGTCGCGTCCAGTGTCACCAGGCCGTGCTGCTGGGCGCAGACGGAGACCGCGGCGGCCTGGCGGGCGTGGTCACCGAGCTGTTCGAGTGCCGTGCACAGCGCCGTCCACCACTGGCGCGGATCGCTCTCCTTGGCCGGGCCCGTACTGACGGCGTGGGGCGCCCGGCCGCGGGCGAGCACCGTGCCGGTCGCCGCGTCGACCGCGAGCGCCTTGGTGGACTGCGTCGAACTGTCCACCCCGATGACCAGGGGTCCTTCGGGTACGGCGGTCACGGTCATGCGCCCTCCTCCGACTGGTGCCGCGGCGACTCCTGTGGATGATCGTCAGCATGGTATCCACCGGGGTGGCCGGCACCGGCCGCCGCGGTCAACGGGCGCTGCTGCGGGGGTCGTTGACCGCGACGAAGGGCTGCTCGCGGGGTTGCTCAGTCCTGCGGGACTGCCTGGATGTCGAGTTCGACCCGGATGGTCGCGCCGACCACGGCGATGCCCCGGGAGAGCATGGTGCGCCAGTCGAGGGTGAAGTCCTCGCGGTGCAGTTCCGCCACCGCGCTACAGGCGGCCCGGGTCTCGCCGCCGATGCCGGTGCCGAGCCCCAGGTAGCGGGTGTCCAGGGCGATGCTGCGGCTGACGCCGTGCAGGTTCAGGGCGCCCTGGATCGACCAGCGCGAGCCGCCGCGGTGGACGAACCGGTCGCTGACGAAGTGCATGTAGGGGTAGGCGGCGACGTCAAGGAACTCCGCGGAGCGCAGGTGGTCGTCGCGCTGGCGGACGTTGGTGTCGATGCTCGCGGTGTTGATCGCCACCTCCACCCGGGACTCCTCCATGGTCTTGCCGATCACCATGGTCCCCTCGAACTGGTTGAACCGGCCGTGCACCGCCGCCAACCCGATGTGCCGGGCCACGAAGCGCACCGCACTGTGGTCGGGGTCGATCCGCCACACGCCGGGCTCGGGGAGCGCGGGCTGCGGCGCGAGGTCCATGGCGACCGGCTCCACGGTGGTGTGCGCGCCGTCGGCGGCCTCACAGTCCCGCCGCACCGGCTGGTAGCCCTCGGAGGTGATCGCCAGGCCGTACGAACCGGGGCGGACGGTGGTGGCGAAGCGGCCGTTCGGATCGGTCTGCCCCCGAACCACCTCGCGGCCGTCGGCGTCGCGTACGGAGACCTCGGCGCGGTGCATCGGCAGCCGTACGGGGTCGAGCACCAAGCATTCCAACGCCCCGGAGCCAGGCGGCAGGGGGGTGGCCTCCCTCCCCGTGGCGCGATGACGGCGGCGGAGCAGGGCGAATGCCATTCCCTGGCCTTTCTGAAGACGTACATCATTGAAGGCGATAACACCCCATTGTGTCATCAACGCGAGTAATACCGCGCGAACGGTGATCACATCCGCGCAGTAGTCGAAGAGGTTCGAGGGTAGCGGACTTACGAATTCCACTTGACCGGTGGCCGTGTGGGTGGGGTGGGCCGTGCAGGCGTGTGGTGGCTCGTACTGCCGGACGCTGCCGGAGGGCGGACGTGGTGTGGGAGTCCGCGGGGTGCCGCGCCGGCCTCAGCCTGATGGCGGGGCGTCTCCTTGCCGGCGGGCCGCTCCGTATGCCGTACGCGCGGGCCGCTCCGTGCGCCGTACGCGCTCGGCGTCCCCGCTCGGCCTCAGGAACGGTGGGCCGCGCAGTCCACTCCCGGCCGGTCCGTGGCAGGGGGCCGCCCCCGGCCGGTGGCCTTGGTACCGGCCCGCCAGGTCCACAACGCGCCGCCGACGGCGGCCAGTACCTGCGCGAGACCGGTGGCCACCAGGACGGGGCCGACCCCGACCCACCCGATGAGCGCGCCGCCGACGAGCAGGCCGAGCGAGGACCCGCCCGAGTGCAGCACCGTCTCCAACGTGAACGCCGCCCGGCGTTCGGCCCCGCTGGTCTCCTCGCTGATCAGGGTGTTCAGGGCCGCGATGCCCCAGGGGGCAGCCGCCCCGGCCACCGCCGACAGCGCGCAGATGCCCGCCACGCCCGGCGCCACCGCGGGAAGCAGCGCGAACGCCGCCCCGAGCACGGCCCAGGAGAACACCATCAGCGGTATCCGCGGCAAGCGGTCGATGACCAGCGGGACCAGCAGCGACACCAGCACGGACGCGGCCCCGTACCCGCTCATCCCGGCGGCGATCAGCGCCCGGGGCCGGCCGTGTTCGACGCCGAGGACGGCCAGGCCCAGCGTGAACCCGAACCAGCACAGCCCGCCGACCCCGGCCATCAGGACCCCCGCGGCGATCTGCGGGCGCGAGCGCGCCACGGCCCGGACGGAGACCACCGCGGCCGGCTCGTCCGCCGCCGCCCGTTCGGGCCGCCGTGCCGCGGGCACCGCGAGCATCGCCCCGGCCGCGAGCGCGACCACGAGGCTCTCGCACCACAGCAGGGGCCGCGCGCCCCACGCCACCACGAGCCAGGCCCCGAGGGGCGGCGCGAAGATCATCGATACCCGGTGGGCCAGGTCTTGCCAGGCCAACCAGCGGGCCGGCCCCGCCAGGCCGCCCTCGGCCACGTACCCGTCGGCGAGGTCGGCGACCAGCGCCCGCTGCGCCGGGCCGACGAGCGCGCCCGCCGCCCCGGTCACCAGCCCCGAGACGCACAGCGTGGCCGCGTCGATCCGGCCGGCCAGGGCTGCCACCGGTACGACGGCGAGCCCCACCGCGTGCCCGGCCAGCACCACCGCGAGGGCCCGGCCCGAGGTCAGCCGGTCCCGCAGTCCCCGGCCCCACCAGCCCACCGTCACCAGGGGCAGCCCGGCCGCCCCGCCGACCAGCCCGGTCGCCCAGGCCCCACCCGTCTCGGCCAGCGCGACCAGTGGCAGGGCGACCGCGGTCATCCGGGTCCCGACCCAGGTCACGAACGTGATCACCGTCAACAGCAGTAGCGGTCTCCTCATGTGCTCGATCCTGGTCGGGCCGCATCACCGCAGGTAGAGAGTGGTTGCCGGGTCCCGCTCATACACTGCGGACATGACCCCCCGGCTGAGCGTCGATGACCTGCGGCTGACCGAGGCCGTTGCCCGTCACGGCTCGGTCGGCGCGGCGGCCAAGGAACTGCTCACCACCCAGCCGTCCGCGTCCCGCAGGTTGGCGGCCCTGGAGCGCAGGTTGGGGACCCGATTGTTCGAGCGGGACACGACGGGGGCGCGGCCGACCCCGGCCGGCCGGGTGCTGGCCCGGCAGGCCGCCCGGCTGCTGGCCGAACTCGCCGCGCTGCCCGAACAGGTGCTGGCGGCCACCGACGCGCCCGCGCTGGTCGTCGGCACGATCCAGGCCCTCGCCCCGATCGTGTTCACCGCCCTGGACGCGGAGTTGCCCGGCGTCACGGTCCACCCCGAGATCGACCACGGTCCCGCGCTGGTCCAGCAGCTCCACGACGGCCTCCTGGACGCCGCGATCATCACCATCGCGGAACAGACCACCCTGCCCCGCGGGCTCCGGGGCACGCTCGTCGGGAACTCGCCCCTGATCCTGTTCCTGCCACCGGGCGCGCGGCCACCGCGGCGGGGGAGGCGGCCACTGGCCGGCCAGACGGTGCTGTGCTCCACGTTCGACATGGCCACCGAGACGGTCCGGGCCAAGCTCTCCGCCCTCGGGGCGGTCCCGCGCCCCGGTCCCACGGTCGAAGCCACCCTGCACATCGCCCGCCACCGCCGGATACCGGCCCTCGTACCGCTGCTCGTGGCCCGTTGGTGGGGCACCCCACAGGACCACATCCTGCCGTCACCGGTGCCGGGCCAGGTGACGATCTCGCTGGTCACCCGGTCGCCACGGCCCGCCGCCCTGGCCGCGGCCCTGCCCGGCATCGCGCACCGCCTCCTCGGCGCCGACCCCGAGGGCGCTGGGGAACTCGCACTGGACGGGCACGCGTCCGACACGCCCTCGTCGGGCACCGCGGGGACCGTGCCCGCGCCGCCCGACACCGTGCGCGGGCGCTGACCCGCCGCCGTAACCCCGCTGCCGACCACGGCTCCGCTGCCACCCGGCATTCCCCCGTGCCCCGCTACCCGCCGTGGCCCGTTTCCGTACGCCGTGCCGTATCCGTACGCCGTGCCGTACGCGTCGGCTCGGGCCGCTGGACAGGTGCCGGGTCGTGCGAGGTGAGCAGGCGCACCGTCCCCTCGCCCGCCAGGTCGGCCAGCAGCCGTTCCGTGGCGAGCCGGGCGGTCGCGTCGTGTTGCACGGCGGCGGCGAACGCCTCTACCGCGGGCGGTGCCGCGCAGCCGAGCTGCGCGTGGTGGTAGATCGCGTCGCCCACGTGCAGCAACTCCCGGCCACCGGCGCTCTCCCCGTTCGCGGTGCCCTCCCGACCTGCCGGGTTCTCCTGGCCCCTGGCGTACTCCCGACCTGCTGGGTTCTCCGGGCCCCCGGCGCTCTGCCAACCCATTGCGTCGTCCCCGCCCCCGGCGTCCTCGATGAGGACACCGGCGTGTCCCGGCGAGTGGCCGGACAGCGCGACCAGCCGGATCGACGCCGGGAGACCGTCGAGCGTCCAGGAGTCCCGCCCCCGCCAAGCGGACGCCGGAGTGGGTGCCGGGGCCCACCGCACGCCGTGCGCCCACTGCGCGTACATGGTGTGCCCCTCGCCCCGTACGACGGCCGACCGGCACGCGCTCGTGGCGTGGACGCGGGCTGCGGGGAAGTCGGAGAGACCGCCCGCGTGGTCGCGGTGGTGGTGGGTCAGGACGATGTCGGAGACGTCCCGCGGGTCGAGCCCCAACGCGCTGACGCGGGCGAACAGCGTCTCCGCGGGGTCGAGGGCCGGGCCGACCTGCTCGATCCAGTCCTTGCCGAGCCGGAGCTCGGGCGAGTCGATGTCGCCGCGCCCGATCCCGGTGTCGACGGCGACGAGCCGGTCGGGCAGTTCGATCAACAGGCACCGGCAGACGAAGTGGGACGCCCCGAAGACGGCCGCGCCGCCGGGGACGTTCAGGGTTCCGCAGTTGAGTTCGTGGATTCGCACGCGGTGGACGGTAGAAGTTCGTGTCGACACGAAGTCAACCATCATGGGGCCATGCACACACGGCTCCTACGAATCGGCGAGGCGGCCCAGCACCTCGGTGTCTCCGCCCACCTCCTCAGACACTGGGAGGTCGAAGGCGTCATCACACCGCCGCGCACCGCGACCGACGCCCGGCGCTACGACGCGGAGGCGCTGGACGCGCTGTCGATCGCGGTCAAGTGCCAGCAGGCCGGCATGCCGCTGCGGACCATCGCCCAACTCCTCAACGGCCGCCGACACGACCGCAAGCACCTCATCGCCGCACAGCGCGACGCGATCAACGAGCAACGCGCCCGACTCGAACGCACCGCGGCCTTCCTCGACCACGTCCTGGAGTGCTCCCACCCCGTGATCCAGGAATGCCCGGCCTGCCGCGACTTCGCCGCGCCCAGGCCCTGACGCGCAGTGCGCAGCGCGCCATCGCCGCTGGTCAGCGATGGCTGGGGAGGCGGCCGTGCGGTGGGTTCGTGCTGGGTCGTGTGCTGGGTGGTACGGGCTTGGCGGCGCGGGACGACGTTGGTACGGGGCGGCGTTGGTACGAGTCCTGCGCTGCGGCGCGACGGGGTGACGAGGAGACGGGGTTGCGCGCCCGGCGGCG
>NZ_JBEHZD010001321.1:0-10503 GCF_040240285.1 Streptomyces sp. HSW2009
CCCCCCCCCCCCCCCCCCGCCCCCCCGCGCGCCCCCCCCCCCCCCCCCCCCCGCGCCCCGGCCCCCGCCCCCGATGCGTACCTGTACGTCCGCTCTACGCCCGATGCGCTCGCGGCATGCCCGGCGCGCCTGGCGTAAGCCCGGTGCCTACCGCGCCCGCCGTACGCCGGTGGCCGCCGCGCCTCTCGTACGCCCGCCGCCCGCCGCGGCCCCCTCACAGCAGCAGGTCGATGAGGTGCGCGCCGCGGGTGGTCAGCCGCAGCCGTACGGTGCGCCCCTGCCGCAGCCGCTGGACGAGGCCGGCGCGCTCCAGTTGGGCGCAGTGGTAGGTGGCGGTCGCCGGGGAGCAGCCGAGGCGGTTGGCCAGGTCGGTCATGGTGGTGCCGCGGACGCTGTGCCGCAGGATCGCCGCCCGTTGCTCGCCGAGCACCAGCACCAGGGCGTTGGACGCCGCTGGCGCCTCCGCGCCGTCCCACAGGCGTGTGAGCCCCGACGGCGGATAGCCGATGAGGGCGCCGGCCCTGACCGTGCAGGCGGCCGTCGCCGTCTGGCCGGAGAACAGTGGCACGAGCACCAGCCGGTCGCTCGGCTCCGCCGAACTGGGTGCGGTCGGGCTGCGGTGCAGCCGGGCGGGGTCGTTGAAGAACAGTGAGGAGTCGGCGAGTTCGCAGTTCGGGCCGAGTCCGGTGAGGACGAGGTCGAACTGATCGGTGACCAGCGCGGTGCCGATCCGCGCGGTCTCGCGGTCGCGGACGGCGGCCGTCCGCTGCCACAGCGGCTGGTACGCGCGCCAGATGGCCTCCTGGACGTGGGCCGCGGCGGCCGAGAAGACCAGCGGGTGTTCGTACAGCCGCTCCCGGAGCGCGGACCGCGGGTCAGGGAGGTGCGTGACCACCGCGTTCTGGACGGCCTCGGCCGACAGGTCGCGGATGCGGGCGAGTTGGGCCTCGACGCCGCCGTCGGCGAACGGGTCGATGCCCGTGGTGAGCAGGCAGGGCAGCGGGGTGTGGGCGTGTGCAAACAGCGACTGGAGCAGATGGGCGGAGTCGGGCGGCAGGGCCGCGCGGAGTCTGCGGCGGATGCGCGGCGGCACACCCTGGGGCGGGCCGCCGAGCAGATCGGTGAACAGGGAGCGGACCGAGAACCCGGGGTGGGTGGAGACCCGCACGCTGAGCTGGTGTAACGCGCCCAACTTGAGCTGTGTTGCCGACTTCATGACGAACCACCTACCAAAGGTGATGTGCCATCAGGAAGACTGTATGGCAAGGCCATTGGGTCCACCAGGATGACCAAAGTCGGTGAGGGTGGCGAGCACATCAGGCTGTGTCGCCGGTAGGGATTCGGTCACCTTTTCGGCTGGGTGGGGGCAGTGTCCCGGGGCGCGTGCCGGAATGCAGCCGTTGGGGCTGACCGTGGTGGCTGTCCGCCCCGGCGGCCGGCGGGGCGAGCGTCCTGGGCCGCGTCTGTTCGTACGGGCGGATGGTGGGCCGCACTCCCGCACGGCCGGCGGGGCGGGCGTTCCGGGCGGCGACCGCTCGTACGGGCAGGTGGCGGGTGGGCCGCCCCGACCGCCGGGGCGCGCCACGCGGAGGGCGGCGCACCACGGCGGAAGGACCTGCTACGCGCCGAAGTACGCCTGCGCCGCCCGCACCCCATCGGCCAACGCGTCCACCTCGTCCAGGGTGTTGTACACGTAGAAGGTCGCCCGGGTGGTGGCCGGGATGCCGAACCTGCGGACGATGGGGCGCGCGCAGTGGTGGCCGACGCGGACGGCGATGCCGCGTTCGTCCAGCACCTGGCCGACGTCGTGCGGATGGATGCCGTCCACGGTGAACGACACGGCCGAGCCGCGGTCGGTGAGGTCGCGCGGGCCGATGATGCGGACACCGGGGATCTCGCCCAGCCGCTCGATGGCCCGCGCGGTGAGCGCGTCCTCGTGCGCTGCCACCGCCGGCATGCCCAGCGCCTCCAGGTACGCCACCGCAGCCGCCAGCCCCACCGCCTGCGCGGCCATCGGCACGCCGGCCTCGAACCGCTGGGGCGGCGGCAGGAACGTGGCGTGGTCCATCTCCACGACCTCGATCATGGAGCCGCCGGTGAGGAACGGCGGCAGCTCGGCGAGCAGTTCACGGCGGCCCCACAGCACCCCCACCCCGCTGGGGCCGAGCATCTTGTGCCCGGAGAAGGCGAGGAAGTCGGCGCCGAGCGTGCGCACGTCCACCGGCCGGTGCGGCACCGACTGGGCCGCGTCCACCACCACGTACGCGCCCACCGCGTGCGCCCGCTCGGCGATCAGGCCCACCGGGTTGATCGTGCCCAGCACATTGGACTGGTGCGAGAGCGCCACCACCTTGGTGTCGGCGTCGATCAGACGGTCCAGGTCGGTGAGGTCGAGCCGGCCCTCGTCGGTCAGCCGGAACCAGTCGAGCCGGGCCCCGCTGCGCGCCGCGAGCTGCTGCCACGGCACCAGATTGGCGTGGTGCTCCATCTCGGTGACCACGATCTTGTCGCCCGGGCCGAGGCCGCGCGCACCCGGCCCGGACGGCAGCGCCTGGCCGAGCCCGTACGCGACGAGGTTGATGCCCTCGGTCGCGTTCTTGGTGAACACCACCTCGTCGTCGGCGGCCCCGACGAACCCGGCCACCGCGTGCCGGGCCGCCTCGTACGCCTCGGTGGCCTCACCGGCGAGCTGGTGGGCGCCGCGGTGGACGGCCGCGTTCCGCGTCAGGTAGAAGTCCCGCTCCGCGTCCAGCACCTGGAGCGGTTTGTGGGTGGTGGCGCCGGAGTCCAAGTAGACGAGCCGGGCGCCGCTGTCCATCGTCCGGTGCAGGATCGGAAAGTCGTCGCGGAGCTTGCCGACGTCGATGGCCACGGGGGGCACCTCCAGGGTTCTCACGCTTTCTGATGTTGTTCAGCGTGAGAGACGTTAGACCTCCTCATGGAGAAGTGCAACCGTTAGCATGAGGAGGTGGATCATGACGCCCCTTACTTCCTGCACCAGCTCGCCGTTCCCGGCGAGGAACGCTTCCTCGCGCTCGCCCTGGTCAACACCCGCTTTACGGTCAGCCACGGCCCCGTTGACCTGCTGGAGGACGCGGCGGCCGGGCAGTTGTGGCTGGTCCGCCACGGGCTGCTGCCGGACCGGACGGCGCTCACCGGCCCGGGGCTGGACCGGCTGCGGGAGCTGCGCGAGGCGGTACGGGAGTTGCTGGCGGCCCGAGCGGCCGGGCGGGAGCCCTCGGCGGCGAGCCTCGTGGCGTTGAACACCGCGCTCGCCGCCGCGCCGCCCACGCCCTATCTGGCCTGGACCGCGGACGGCCCGCGCCGGGCGGCCGAGCCGGCCGCGGGTGATCCGAGCGGCGCGGCGCTCGCCCAACTCGCCGACGATGCCGCGGAGTTGCTCACCGGACCGGACGCGGCCCAACTCGCCGAGTGCGGTGCGCGGGGCTGCGCCCGCTGGTTCCTGCGCTCACACGCCGCGCGCCGCTGGTGCACCACGAAGTGCGGAAACAGAGTGCGGGCCGCGCGACATTACGCGGCCCGCAAGGGTCAGTGACAAGGTCACTGGCGTAGTGAACGGCACGAGGTCGCAACGGCACCCGACTGCACGGTGACCGCGCTGAACCGCACACCACGGTGCGGCCGGGACCGGCCGGATCGGCCGGCGGGCCGTGCGCCTCGGCCTCAGTCGGTTCGCTGGCCCATCAGTTCGGCGAATCCCGCAGGGTTGGTGTCGAAGCCGCGAATGGATTCCCGCAGGCCCCATTCACCGGCCTCGTTCCGCGTGAACTCCACGACGGTCACCGCCGTCGCCGATGCGACCGTGGAGAAGTCGTACTCGACGAGCTTGTCGTAGCCCTCCTGTATCTGCACGCCTGTGCCCTCCACCTCCCCGAACGTCTTGCGTCCGCCGCCCTGCTGGATGACGACGCCCACCACGACGCGGGCATAGGAATCCGAAATACGGTCGAATTCCAGGGTCATCACCTCATCCATGCCGAAACCCTGACCCGTCTTGCTGTCCCGGTTCAGGATGATGGTGCCGTCCGGTGAGCGGCTGCCGAAGTGCACCAGGTAGACGGGCTTCCCGTACGGTGCGTCGACGGAATAGGTGGCGGCGACGATATCGAGGTCATTGACCGGTTCACCCGCGGGACTCGGGTCCCATTTGAGGGCCACCTCGACTTTCTTGAGCCCTTTGTTGAGACTGCTCACGGAATTCCCCCTCGCGGAGCCAGGTAGAGAAAAGAATGCACCTCACGCCCAAGGGTATCCCCAGCGCGCACAGTTGACGGGGCGTGGGCCGTGCGGAGGACGGCTGCCCCCGCTCCGGTGCTCGTACCCACGGACGGTGCCGACAGCCCTCGCGGTTGCGGGCGCCGGGCATGGGATCGGGGCGCGGCAGGAAGTGACCCCCGGGGCGGGCCGCGGGACGGCCCGGAAGGCGTCCGGCCGGCGGCCGTGGGGCGGGCCCGCGGACCGGTGCGGGCGGGAGCGGGCAGCGGACGGGCCCGCGCCCGGCGGGCGGGGCGCGCGACGGGGCGGCGGGTGATCCTGACGCGCCGGGAAATCCGGTGGCCGGGTGGACGGGCCGTCGGGCAGACTCACCCCCCATGGCGCTGCAATCCGGCCCCCTGTGTACCCGGGGCTCCCTCACCGCGGAACTCCGAGCGCTCGGGGTGCGCCCCGGCGAGACCCTGTTGATGCACTCCTCGCTCCGCTCGCTCGGCTGGGTCTGCGGGGCCGCGCCCAGCGTGGTCGGGGCGCTGCTCGACGTCCTGGGCCCGACCGGCACGCTGGTGGTGCCGACCCACTCCGCGGACAACTCGGACCCGGCCGGCTGGTCCAACCCGCCGGTCCCCGCCGACTGGTGGCCGCAGATCCGCGCCGAGACCCCGGCGTTCGACCCGCGGACCACCCCGTCCCTCGGCATGGGCGTGATCGCCGACGCCGTACGCACCTGGCCGGGCGCACTGCGCAGCGCCCACCCGCAGACCTCGTTCGCCGCCGTCGGCCCCGGTGCGCGGGCGATCGTGTCCGACCATGCGTTGGACTGCCGGTTGGGCGAGCGCAGCCCGTTGGCCCGACTGGAAGAGGCGGCGGCTCGGGTGCTGCTGCTCGGCCCGGGTTTCGACCGGTGCACCGCCTTCCACCTGGCCGAGTACCGGATTCCGGGCCCGCAGGAAGAGGTGTCCTTCGCGGTCGACGCCGGGGAGGGGCGCAGGTGGCACAGCGTGCGCGACACATCGATCGACAGTGACTGCTTCGCCGACCTCGGCGCCGCCTTCGAGCGTGCGCACCCCGTGGTGCGCGGCACCGTGGGCGCGGCCGACGTGCGCCTGTTTCCGCTGGCCGACGCCGTCGCGTACGCCGAGGGCTGGCTCACCGAGCACCGCCCGTACGCCCCGCGCTGATCGGCCGTACGTCCCGGGCTGACCGCCCGCACCCCGTGCAACCGGCCCACACCGCCGCCCCACCCGTCCACGTAAGCCCATGTGTGCCCGTGCACGCCCGCGAACCGCCCGCGTCACCCACCCACTCCCACGCCCAAGCCACACAGGCGAATCACACCCACCGCCACCCACCCACGCCACCCACCTCACCCCAGTCCGCCCGTCCGTCGCCCTCCGTAGGCGGGGTGGTGCGCACAACCGCGCCGGTGGGTGTGTGCACCGGCGCGGCTGCCCACCCTGGTGGGGTGGGGGAGGAGTGGTCCTAAGGGTGTTTGCCGGCGCGGACCACCATGCCGGCGGCGACCAGGCCGCAGAGGCAGATGACGGCGCCGACGATGACGTTGTTCCAGATCATCCCGGTGTCGGGGTGGCGGGTGACCACCCAGGGCGACACGATCAGCCAGACACCGATCGCGGCACAGGCGCCGCTGAGCCCGCCCATCCGCTCCGGCGCCATGGTCAGCGCCAGACCGATGACGGCCACCGCGATGCCCATGATCAGGTTGTTCAGCGCGAGTTCGGACTCCGCGGCGGCGAAGTGGACCGTCCAGGCCGAGATGGCCGCGTACAACCCGGCGAGCAGCAGCAACCCGTCCACCGCCACCACGCTGGGCCGCCCGAGCATCCTGGCGTAGCGGTCTCGCATCTCCGATACATCCGGGTGATTCGCCAGATCAGCCGGGTGGTGCGAGACGTTGGCCATGGGTCTCGCCTCCTTTGGTTCGAGTCAATCCGGCCGCACCGTGCGGCATGCAACCGACTCCATTGTGCCCCTCTTTGTCCTCTATCGATAGGTTTAGGGAGTGGGGGACGGTGAGTAACCCGGGTGGGGTGAGTAACCCGGGTCGGGCCAGCAACCCACGTGGGGTGAGCGAGCAACCCGGTGTGGAATGGGTTGGTCGGGGCGGACGGGTTGGTCGTGGGTGGTGTGGTCGGCCAGCGGGCCGGTGGCTCACGCCGGTGCCGAGGAGTCCTCCAGGAGCTGCGGCGGCGCGGCCTGGCGCCAGGAGTCCACCACGATGTCCCGCAGTTCCTGCTGGTCATCGAGGGCGGCGAGCCGTACCCGCACCCAGTTCGAGCTCGCCTCGTGCGCCGGCACCCAGAACTTGGCGGGCTCGGCCGCGATCAGTTCCTGGCGTTCGATCATGGGGCAGCGCACCGCGAACGACGTCTCGTCGTCCGGGATGGTGACGAACATCTTCCCCGCCACCCGGAACGTGGGCATGCCCCAGGCCAGCTTCTCCGCGGTCTCCGGCAGGGAGAGCGCGATACGACGCACATCCTCGGAATCGGTCATGCGCCATACGGTAATCGTGCCGTTCAGCGGGTGCCCGGCGGGTGGGCACCACCTGGTCCGCCGGCGCCGGCCAGCGGGCCGTCGAGCAGGGCGAGGTCGGGCGGCACCAGGGTGGTCGACTCCACCAGCCCCCGGAGCAGGTTGTGCTTGAGCGTGTTGTCGCTGGGCCCGTCGGGCTCGGTCCGCAACAGTTCGTACGGGAAGTCACCTGCCCTGGCCAGCCGCATCCGGACGGCGTCCACCCGGTAGGCCACCTTGCGCTCGCCCCAGGGCACCCCGCCGGTGAGGCAGCCGAGTTCGGCCGCGGCCTGCCGGTAGGACAGCGGACGCGGCTCCGGCTCGTACAACAGATAGCGCTGGCCGAGGGCGACGAGGACCAGCCGTTCGTCGTCCGCGAGCGGCCAGCGCTTGGGCGCCAGCGTTCTGGCCTGTTGGCGCGGGGTGAGCACCTGGTCGTAGTCGGTGACGTACAGCTCGACCAGGTGCTCGCGGTAGCCGGAGCCCTTGACGAACAGGGGGGTGTAGCCGGCCGCGATCGGCACCGGTTCCGAGCTGATGTGCAGGAGCTTGCCGCGGGGCAGGCGGACGAGTTGCTGGCCCTGGTTCCGCAGCCACCAGGCGCCCTCCCGGTAGGTCAGCTCGCCGTGCCGGCGGCTCACCCGCAGGTCGTCGTCGCCCACCGTGAGCTCCACGCCCGGCGGCTCGCCGCGGCCGAACCGCAACACGCGGCCCGGCGTGGGCGCGATCTTGATGCCACCCCACAACGATCGTGCGTGCAGGGTGCCGGGCGCGGCCCGGGTGACCCCGCGGGCCAGGCTGTCGCGACTGTTCACAGGGCCTCCTAGGCTGGTTCCGGCACCACTGTGACCCAGCGGTTGGGGACCCCTCCCACGCGGCCGGGGGTACAAAGGAGCCGTGCTCCCGCACACCACCTCGGCCGTCGCGGCAAGGCACCCGGGGTTGCCCCCGTGCACCAGGGTCAACTGCTCAGCGGGGGGAGCCCGGCGGCGGCCGAGGTGGCGAGGCCCGTCGCCATGGTGCACAGCTCGTCCATGGCCCCGGCGCCGCTGACCACGACGTACATGGCTTCCTTACCGGTCCGACCGCGGTGGTCGGTGTACTCGCGGTGCTCCACCCGGACCCGGCAGGCGTCCTCGTCCCCGCCGCCCGGCTCCACGTACGCGGCGTGCCCGCCGAGCCTGGTGTGCCGGGCCCGCGGTTCCACCTTCGTCTGGCCGCGGTCGAAGCGCAGTTCGGCCGAGGTGTTGGACGTGGTGCTCTGCCACTCGCACTCCCAGTTGCCGTACCCGACGTCGGGGTCGGCGGCGTCGATGCCCGGCACGGCCGACAGGGCCCGCGCGTCGAGCAGGGTGCAGGCGTCGAGCCGTTGCAGCGAGTCCGCCGGCGGCTGGGTGGTACGGCGCGGGATGGGGCCTTCGTCGAGTTGCTTGGCCACCAACGTGGCGGTGGCGTCGGCCATCGCGCACAGCGGCGCCGGCCCGGCCTCGGTCTCGTGGGCGGTGATGTAGATGCTGTACGGGTCCTGGCCGATGGGCAGCACCGAGCGGGTGCACTCCTCGTCGTCCGCCGACACCTCGCCCACCCCGATCCGGCCGACCGTGCGCGCGGGGGGTGCCACGTCGGACGGCGGGTCGTTGCTGAGGTCGAGCTTGATGTCCACCTCGCTGGTTTCGCTGTGCCGGACGAGGACGTCACACCGGTCGAAGTTGCCGTAGTAGCGGTCGAGTTGGGCCGAACCGAAGCGGCTGAGGGCCTTGGTGTCGAGGAGTGCGCACGGGTCGTTCTCGCGCTGGTCGACCGGGGTGCTCTGGGCCGCTCGCGGCGGTGACGAGTGCCTCGGCGCCGACGGGCCGTCGGAGCCGTCCCCCCAGCCGCGCGCGGCCCAGACGAGGACGAGGAGGGCGGCCACGGCCAGCGCCCCGACGGCCGTCAGCCCTGGGTGGCGCCTGATCGGTACGGCGAAGGCGGCGAGGGCCCGGGCTTCCCCTGCCGGGGTGGCTCCGGCTCCTGCGCCGGCCGATTCGCGTTCCGAGTCCGGGTCCGCGGGTCGTGCGGGGGACTGTTGGGCTGAGGTCTCCTGGGCTGTGGCTTCCTGGGCCGGGGCCTGCTGACCGGGAGTCTTCTGGGTGGGGGCCGACTTCTGGGTGGTGTCGGCGGGTTCCGGGGCGGAGTCCGGTGCGGCGGCTGGGGTGGCGGAGGTGGGTGTGGAGCGCGGAGCGGTGTGCGCGGGCGTGACGCCCGGGGCGGAGGGTGTGGTCGGGGCTGCGGGGGTGGCGTCTGGCGTGGCGGGCGCGGGGTGTGGTGTGGGTGTGGGGTCAGGGGCAGCGGGCGCGGCGTGTGCCGTGGGTGTGACGTTCGGCGCGGCGGGCGCAGGCACGGACGTGGGCGTGGGTGTGGCGTCTGGAGGGGTGTGCGCGGGCGTGGGTTCTGGAGTGGTGTGTGCGGTCCGTACGGCAGGTGCGGCGTCCCCTTCGCGTGCCGGCGCACCCGGGGCCTTCTCCGCCGCATCCGGCGCCGCTTCGTTCACCGCCTTCCCGGCCGCTGCCGAAGTCCCACCCGCCGCTGCGGGAGAGTGCACCGGGCCGGCGGCCGGCCCAGGGCGTGGCGCCGGTGCCTCCCCGCGCCGGGCCGCCGCACCCCCGCGCCCGGCCGCCTCCGCGAACCCGCGCCGTACCTCATCGGCGGTCGGACGCTGCTGCGGCAGTGGTGCGAGCATCGCTCGCAGCAGTTCGTCCAACGGGCCGACGGCGGCGTCCAGGCGCAGCGCGCCCCGCCGCTGCCGCAGCCGCTGGCGCCAGGCGTGGTCCGCGGTCTCCTCGGCGGGGTGTGCGGAGCTGCTGTCGTCGTCCGCGGACTCCCCGGTGCCCGCGGGCTCACCGGCGTCGTCGCCGTAACCCTCGTCCTCCGGCCAGCCGGCGATCGCGTACGGCGGCTGCCCGACGATCAACTCGTAGACGGTGGCGCCGAGCGAGAAGACGTCCGACGCCCGCTTCGGGTTGCCCTGGACGACTTCGGGGGCCGCGTAGTCGGGGGTGTAGGAGACGCCGTGGTTGGGGGTGATGGTCTCGCCGTTGAGGCGGTACGCGGAGTCGAGGTCGGTGAGTTTGGCGGTGCCCTCCTCGTCGAGCACGATGTTGCCTGGCTTGACGTCGCAGTGCACGATCCCGGCGGCGTGCAGGGCGGTGAGCGCGTGGGCGACCTGGGCGCCGATGCGGGCGGCGTCGCCTGGGCTCATGGGTTCCCGCCCGGCCAAGCTGCCACCTGCCGCGTACTCCATGACCAACCAGCACTCCGTGGCTCCCGCTTCGGTGACCTGGACCGCGTCGAAGAGGGTGACCACGTGGGGGTGTTGGCGGAAGGTGGCCAACGCCCTTGCCTCCGCGCGGAGATGGGTGAAGTCGTCGTCGGCTGAGGTGGCGTGTCCCATCCGTACCCGCTTGAGCGCCACCTGCTGCCCCACCAAGGTGTCCTTGGCCAGCCAGACCTCGGTTCTGCCGCCGGGCAGGGGGCCGCCCTCCAGCTCGTACCGTCCGTCGACGCGGTCACCCATGCGCACTGTGCTTCCCCTCAATTCGGAGCCGACCGTGGCCGGTTGTGCGCACCGAAGGTACTGCGTGGAACGGTGACGGCAAGGAGCCTTTGGACCGGCCGGACCGGGCAGAAACGGTCCTGCGCGTCGGGCCGGGGCGTTACGTACCCGTTGGCCCCACGCGTCCGGGAGCCGTGGGCCCA
>NZ_JBEHZD010001322.1:0-15804 GCF_040240285.1 Streptomyces sp. HSW2009
AAAAAAAAGCGGGGGGGGGGGGGGGGGGGGGGGCGGGGGCCGCGGCGGCCCCCGCGGGGGGGGGCGGGGGGGGCGGGGCCCCCCCCCCCCCCCCCGGACCGGTGCGGTCCAGGGTGTGGATGCCTTGGTGTCTGGAGGGTGAGACGGGGCGCGGGGGCGCGCAACCCGCATCGGCCGTGCGCCGGGGCGGCTCTCCCCGGCTCTCCCCGACCCCGCGCCGTACGGGGCCATGCGCCACCCGCACCCCGGTCAACCCGCCGTACGGAACGAGACGCCGAACCGGTGACCCGCGGCCCCCGCCCCGGGGCGAGGGGTGGGCCCGATGGCGGTCGCGGGGCGGTCGGCGCCCGCGGCGTCGGCATCAGTCAGGGCGTGCGGGGGACGGCGGCACCGGCGCCAGTCGATAGGCCGTGCCCTCGCGTCGTACCAGGCCCGCGGTGGGCGGCGGGAAGTGGGTGCCGAGCAGCAGGGTGTCCGTGTCGGCCAGCGCGTCGAGCAGTCGCCGCCGGCTGGACCTGGCCCGTTCCGGGTCGACGTCGACACAGCTTTCGACGGCGGGGTGGGCGAGTTGGACGGGGTGGTGGATGCAGTCACCGGTGATGACGGCGGTGGCGGAGCCGCTGCGCAACTCCACGGCGAGGTGGCCGGGGGTGTGGCCCGGGGTGGGGAGCAGCCTGATGCCCGGGGCGAGCGCGGCGCCGGTGGCGGGGACGTCGACCAGGTCGAGCTGCCCGGCGTCCGCGATCGGATGGACGGAGTCCCGGAACACCTGCTGCCGCGCCCCGTCCAACTGCACGCCGGCCCAGTGCTCCCACTCGGCGCGGGCCGTCACGTACCGGGCGTGCGGGAAGGTGGGCCGCCAGGCGTCACCCTGCGCCCGGGTGTTCCAGCCGACGTGGTCGGTGTGCAGATGGGTGAGGAGCACGAGGTCGACCGATTCGGGTGGGAAGCCGGCGGCCTCAAGCCGGGCGAGGTAGTCGGTGTCCAGGTCGTTCCACGCGGGGTTGGCGCGCGGTTTGCCGTTGCCGATCCCGGTGTCCACCACGACCCGCAGCCCGCCGATCCGTACGGCGAAGCTGTGGCTGGCCAGGCGCAGCGTGCCGGGCCCGGTGGCGAAGTCGGGCCGCAGCCAGGGGGTTCGGGCCACCACCTCGGGGGTGGCGGCCGGCAACAGCCAGGGGCCGGTCTCGGGCGGCAGCGCGGTCTCGTCGATGCGGTGGATGCGCAGGTCACCGACGGTCCACCCGGGTGTGCGGGTGGGTGGCTCGGGGAGGTGGGGCATGGCGGGAGGACCTCGGGGTGGTGGGTGGTGGGTGGGTACGGGATGGGTGTGGTGCTGGGTGTGGGTGGTGCGGTACGTGGACGGCTGTGGTGTGGGTGTGGGTGTGGGTGTGGTGTCGGGTGTGGGGGTGCGGCGCGCGGGCGGGTGTGTTCGTGGGGGTGGGTGTCGGTGTGGTTCCGGGGGTTGGTGGTGCGGTCGGTGGGGCCGGGCGGCGGGGCCACTCCGGCCACCGGACGCACTCCCGGACCCGCAGCCGTGGGACACCCCCGGACCCGCAGCAACTCCCAGCCAGCGGACACACCCCCGGCCCCAGGACCCGCCCCCGGCCCAGTAGCCCCACCGCCGGATGCGGGCGGCGCGACCGCCCCAGCGACAGGCGGCGTGGCCGTCCCCGTGGCGAGGGGGAGGCGAGACGCCTGGTGGCGCCGGCCGGAGATGCCGTACCGAACAACTAAAGCGAAGGATTTGCGTTAGTGGCACGCTAGCTCCTACGGTGGGCTAACGCAAATTCTTCGCTTTAAGGTCAGGTGGTGGCGACCACCAACCGTCACCCACCCGAAAGGCCAGCCATGAGCTCCCCCGACCTCACCCCGCAGGAGGCCGCCCGCTGGGCGCTCCACGCCGGGCACCCGCTGGACGAGGCGCAGCACGCCGCGGTGGCCGCCACGGCACAGCAGATCCAGGCGGTCATCGCCACCCTGCGCGAACTGGACTTCGGCGACACCCACCCGGCCGCCAGCTACCACGCAGCGTCGGAGGCCGTCGATGGAACCGTTTGAGCTGACCCTCACCGAAGCGGCTGCCGCGCTGCGCCGCGGTGAGCTCTCCGCGACCGAGCTGACCCGTTCGGTGCGCGAACGCGGCGACGCCGTCGAACCGCACCTGAACGCCTTCGTGACCCGTACGCACGAACGGGCCGCCGCGGCAGCGGAGTTGGCGGATGCCGAGTTCGCCGCCGGCCGGCACCGCGGCCCGCTGCACGGCGTGCCGTACGGACTCAAGGACCTCTTCGACGTCGCCGGACTGCCGACCACCGCCAGCTCCCAGGTGCGCGCCGGGCACGTGGCGGCGGCGGACAGCGTCATGGTGAGCCGGCTGCACGCGGCAGGCGCGGTGCTCGTCGGCAAGACGCACACCCACGAGTTCGCGTACGGGCTGACCACCCCGCAGACGCGCAACGCCATCGACCAGAGTCGGGTCGCCGGCGGTTCCAGCGGCGGTTCGGCGGTGGCGGTCGCGGCCGGTGCGGCCACCTTCGCACTGGGCACCGACACCGGGGGCTCCATCCGGGTGCCCGCCGCTCTCAACGGGCTGGTCGGTCTGAAACCGACGTACGGGCTGCTGCCGCGCACCGGGGTCACCTCGCTGTCCTGGTCGCTCGACCACATCGGGCCGCTCACCCGCACGGTGCCCGACGCCGCCCTGGTCCTCGCGGCGCTGACCGGCCCCGACCAGGGCGACCCCGCCAGCCTGCTGCCCGCGGGACCGGGCACCGGCCTTCCGCACGCGAAGGACGCGCGTGACGCGATGGGCACGAATGACGCCGACGCGACCGACGCAGCGGATGGTGCCGGGCTCCGTGGGCTGCGGCTCGGCGTGCCGACCAGCTACTTTTTCGACCGCGTCCACCCCGAGGTCGAGACCGCCGTGCGGCGGGCCATCGAGCGGCTGCGGGCGCTCGGCGCCACCGTCGTCGAACTGCCGATGCCCATGGACCGCCACGTCCGGGCCATCCACTGGGGGCTGGTGGCCCCGGAGGCCACCGCCTACCACGAGCAGACCCTGCGTACGGACGCCGCCGCCTACGGCCCCGACCTGCGGGTGCTGTTGGAGGCCGGCGCACTGGTCACGGCCGCCGACTACCTGCGCGCGCAGCGGGCGCGCACCCTGCTGCGCCAGGCGTGGACCCGTATCTACCAGCAGGTGGACGTGGTCGTCGCGCCCACGGTGCCGATCACCGCGGCGGCCGTCGGACAGGAGTACGTGGAGTGGCCGGACGGCAGTGCGGAGAGCGTCGCGGACGCCTACGTGCGGCTGAGCGCGCCGGCGAACGTGGTGGGCATGCCGGCGCTGACCGTGCCGGTCGGCCGGGACACCGCGGGTCTGCCCATCGGCATGCAGCTCATGGCCGCACCGCTGGCGGACGCCACCGCACTGCGCGTCGGCCGCGTGTACGAGGCGGCCCACGGCACCCCCGTACAGCCGGCCGCGCTGGTCGGCTGATCCGTGCGGCACGGTCGGCGCCACCCGTGCGGCAGTGCACGGCGATGGCCGCCGACCGGGCCGCTCCGCGGCCGTGACCAGCCACGACGGCCCGGCCGGCCACGAGGACCCGGCAGTGACCGGAGTTAAGGTGTGGGCATGAGCTCCAAGCCCAAGGCGCGTCCTGGCGGGCGCAGTGCCCGGGTGCAGGCGTCGGTGCACGCGGCCGTGCGCGAGTTGGAGGCCGAGGCGGGGCGCGCGGCACTGAGCGTGCCCGCGATCGCGGCACGCGCCGGCGTCACCCCATCGACCGTCTACCGCCGCTGGGGCGACCTCCAAGAGCTCCTGTCGGATGTGGCGGTGGAGCGGCTGCGTCCCGACGAGCCGCCCCGGGACCGCGGCAGCCTACGGGCCGATCTGACGGCCTGGGCCCAGCAGTTCATCGAGGAGATGGGGTCGCCCACCGGCCGGGCCTACGTACGGGACGTGCTGCTCGGCGACCCGGCCGGCGACAACGCCGGCCAGTGCTCCGCGTACAGCGCCGACCAGATCGGCACCATGCTGGCCCGGGCACACGCGCGCGGCGAGGCGGTCCCCCCGCTGGAAGCGGTGCTCGACCTTGTGGTGGCGCCGATGATGTACCGCATCCTGTTCCGCCCCGGCGGGCTGACCAGCGACTACGCCGAGCACCTCGTCCTTGCGGCGCTGGCCACCCCCGAGCAACCCACCGGCTGACCGCGCCCGCTTCCCACCTCCACCACCACCCCGGGACCGCGCCTACACCGCACCACCCGCCGCGGGCACGGCCTGGCCCCCTGGTGCCTGTGTCACCCTGCCGCCGCGCACAGGGGCTGGCGTCCGCCACCTGTCTCACCCTTCCGCCGTGCGCATCGGCTGCCACCCGCCATCCGTCTCACCCTGCCGCCGCGCAGTGGCCGGCCGCGGCCTGGGCCCGTACCGCACACCCGCGCAGCCCGCAGCCCGCAGCCCGCTGCCCGCAGCGCACGCGCGGTGCCGGCCGGACGCGGGCGGGTAGGATTTCCGGGCGTGGACCGGTGGTCCGGTAGTCCGTCGGCCCGGTTGGTCCGGGGCCCCGTACCGGCCGGCCCGTTCGGCACCCCGTCAGCCGTCCGCGGCGCGGCCCCCGTACGGCCAGTCCGGCAGTGGGGCGGCCCGCAGCGTCCGTGCCCGTACGCCGAGGCCCCGCCGGAGCGGCCCCGTCCCAGGGTGTGTCGGGGCGCATCCGAGACGCACGCCCCCAGCGCACTGCCCGGTGCGCCCGAACGGAAAAGGTCGCCTTGTCCGCACCGCTGTCCCAAGCCGCCGCGTGGCGCGCCCGTCTCGCGGCGGTCGGCAGGCCCGACTGGCTGGCATCTCCCAAGGTCTTCACCACCGAGGTGGTCGCCGGTCTGGTCGTCGGCCTGGCCCTGATACCCGAGGCCATCTCGTTCTCGATCATCGCCGGCGTGGACCCGAGCGTCGGGCTCTTCGCGTCGTTCACGATGGCCGTGGTGATCTCGATCGTCGGTGGCCGCAAGGCGATGATCTCCGCTGCCACCGGCGCCGTCGCCCTGGTCATCGCCCCCCTCAACCGCGAACACGGCCTCGGCTACCTGATCGCGGCCGTCATCCTCGGCGGCGCCTTCCAGATCGTCTTCGGCGCCCTCGGCGTGGCCAAACTGCTGCGCTTCGTACCGCGCAGCGTCATGGTCGGCTTCGTCAACGCCCTCGCCATCCTGGTCTTCGTGGCCCAACTGCCGGCGCTGTACGACGTGCCGTGGGCCGTGTACCCGCTGTTCGCCGGCGGCCTGCTCCTGCTGGTGTACGTGCCCAAGCTGACCACGGTCGTGCCGGCGCCACTGGTGTCCATCGCGGCGCTCACTGCGATCACCGTGGCGGCCGGCATCGCCGTGCCGACCGTGGGTGACAAGGGCGAACTGCCCTCCTCGCTGCCGACGCCCGGGCTGCCCGACGTGCCCTGGACGCTGGAGACGCTGACCACCGTCGCCCCGTACGCGCTGGCGCTCGCGCTGGTGGGGCTGATGGAGTCGCTGATGACCGCCAAGCTGGTGGACGACATCACCGACACCCACTCCAGCAAGACCCGCGAATCGATCGGCCAGGGGGTGGCCAACATCGTGACCGGGTTCTTCGGCGGCATGGGTGGCTGCGCCATGATCGGTCAGACGATGATCAATGTGAAGACCTCGGGGGCCAGGACCCGGCTCTCCACCTTCGCGGCCGGCGCCTTCCTGATGCTGCTGTGCGTCGTCTTCGGGCCGCTGGTCTCCGACATCCCGATGGCCGCCCTGGTCGCCGTCATGGTGCTGGTCTCGGTGGCCACGTTCGACTGGCACTCGATCCACCCGAGGACGCTGCGGCGGATGCCAGCGGGGGAGACGGCCGTGATGGTCATCACCGTCGGCTGTGTGGTGGCCACCCACAACCTGGCGGTCGGCGTCGTCGTCGGCTCGCTCACCGCGATGGTCATCTTCGCCAAGCGGGTGGCCCATCTCGTGCAGGTCACCGCGGTGCTCGACCCGGACGGGCAGCGGGTCGTCTACGCCATCACCGGTGAACTTTTCTTCGCTTCGTCCAACGACCTGGTCTACCAGTTCCAGTACGCGAGCGACCCGGACGAGGTGGTGATCGACCTTTCGGCGGCGCACATCTGGGACGCTTCGTCGGTCGCCGCGCTGGACGCCGTCGAGCACAAGTACCGACAGCGCGGCAAGCGGGTCACCATCGTCGGGCTCAACGAGGTGAGCTCCGACCTGCACGACCGACTCGCCGGGCAACTCACCCCCGGCACCTGAGCGCTCGCCACCACCGGCCGGTCGCGGACCCGGTTCCGTAGGACGTACGGGGCCGGGCCCACGCGGCTGCGGCGGGCCCACCCGACCATGCACCGCCCGGCCACGCACCGCCCCCGCCCGGGGCCCGGGCCGGCTGGTGGGGGGCAGTGGGGTACGCGGCGGGTCGTGCGGTGCTTCATGCAGCGGGTCGTACGGCGGCCGTACGGTGTTTCACCCAGCGGGTCGTGGTCGTACGGCGGTCGTACGGCACTTCACCCCAGCGGGTCGTACGGCGCCCGTACCGTGCTGCACGCAGCGGCCGTGTGGCGGGTCAGAAGTCCACTCGGTAGAAGACCGCCAGGTTCTTCATGCCGGTGAAGACCTTGGAGACCTTGGCCGTCATCCGGAAGCTGGCCGGCAGTCGTCCGTCATCCAGGTCGAAGGCGGACATCGACGACACGCAGTGCAGCCGCGCGTCGATGGCCTCCCACTCCGCGCAACTGTCGAAGCCCCAGTACACCTTGGCCTTCGCGGCCTGCACCGCCTTGTTCAGCTTCTGGAGCTGCGCACCGCGTCGGCTCAGCCCGTCGAAGACGAACTGGCCGCTGGGGAAGTGGTCCAGGATGCGCCGGACGAGCGCCTTGCCCTCCTCCTCCTTCAGGTACATGAACAGCCCCTCGGCGACCACCAGCACCGGCACGTCACCCTTGACCTCGGCGAGCCACATCGGGTCGGTCACCGACGAGCCGATGCACTGGTAGCCGGGGCGGTCCGGGAAGAGCTGCTGGCGCAGTTCGATGACCTCCGGATAGTCCACGTCGTACCACCGCACCTGCGGCCCGGGGTCGATGCGGTACGCGCGGGTGTCGAGGCCGCACCCGAGGTGGAGCACCACGCACTCGGACTGGGTGGCGAGGTACTGGCGCGCCCAGTCGTCCAGGCAGTGGGCGCGCAGGGCGATCGCGGTGTCGTCGCCGCGCCGCAGGCCGACGGTGGAGAAGTCGAACTCGATCTGCTGCACGGCCTCGTACGCCATCGTGTCGTGCAGGATCGAGTCGGGTGACTGGGCGTCGAGCGCCCGGCCGTAGAGGGTGGGCAGCAGCGTGGCCTTCTCACCCGCGAGGTTCACTTTCGTCATGAATGCGACGCTACGCGCGCGAGGGCGCCGTCCCGGCTGTTTCCCCCAGGCCCTACCCGCGCGGGTGAGGCCGGGTCGCTGAGCTGACCGCACCCCGCCGTAGGACCACCGGTCCCGCCCGAAGCGGGCGGGGCCGGTGGCCAGCGGCACAGCGGGGAACGTCAGCGCCACATCAGCGGCACATCAGTGGAACAGGGTGGGACGCGGCGGTTGCGGCGCCGTGCTCGGCCCGCGCCAGGGTGTCTCACCGGGCTTCGGCTGGGCGAAGTCGGCGCTGGTCAGCGCGGTGCCCACGACCGGGATACGGATCTTGCTGGCCGCCAGGTCCACGGTGACGCGGGTGCCGGTCGCGGTCTCGAAGTACAGGTACTCGGCGGGCGTCCCGGCCAGCACCAACCCGATGCGGTGGCCCGGCTTGACCACGTAGTCGTTCGGCAGGGTGTCCCAGCCGATCTGGTAGGCGCGGCCGGGCGTCAGCGGCTGTGGGTCGCTCTCCGACGCGTGGTTCTGGGCGTCCAGCGAACCCCGGGCGATGACGTGCACCGGGTGCGAGGCCGTCACGTTGGCCGTCGCGCGGTAACAGGCGTCGTCGGTCTCGATGCTCGCGCCGTGACAGCTCTCCCGGTCCAGCAGCCGCACCCCGTCGTGCAGCCGGTTCTGCGGCTCGTTGCGCACCACGTCGATCCGCTCGTCCGTGCCGTAGTCGACGAGCAGCGCCGTCAGGTTGGCGGTCGGCCCGTCCAGTGAAAGCCGCAGGTCAACGGCCGGAGTGCCGGAGATGCGGGCCGGTCCGGTGAGCGGCTGGCTGACGTAGGCGAGCCGGCTTGGCCTGCTGGTCGTCGGGTCGGTGACCAGCTCCGTCTCACTGACCTTCAGGTCGCTGAAGGACTGGCTGCCGGCGGGCGCGGGGCGCAACCCGAGCGAACCGTCGGCGCCCGGGTGGAGCGCCACCGGTGTGCTGCGGGCCGGCCAGTCCCGCTGGGTGGTCCACGTCGTCGGCCCGGTCTGGAGGTCGACCCGGGGTTCGGTCATGATGCCGTTCTCGATCCCGTACAGCCAGTGGTCGAACCACCGGTGCAGGGTGTCCACCCACAGGTCGCGCCGGCCGGGGAAGTCGAAGGCGTCGGTGTGCCCGTACTGGCCGAGCCACAGCTTGCGCGGCACACCCTGTTCCTTCAGCCCCTGCCACCAGCGGGCGAACTGGTTGGGCCGCACGTTCTGGTCGTTCAGGGTGTGTACGGCGAGCACGCTCGTCCGCACCCTGCCGACCTCGGGCGCGGGCGCCGCACGGTAGTCGCGCTCGCTCCAGTACGGGTTGTAGTTGCCACTCGCGTCGTCCTCGCCGGCCCGCAGGTCATCCCGTACCGCCTGGCACTTCTCGTCCGGGTCGCTGTCCAACTCGGTGGCCAGGTACTGGCTGAAGCCCTCCCAGTGCTTGGCGCCGCGCGAGCGGGTGATGTCGTACCAGGAGCTGACCGAGGAGATCGGCACGATCGTGTCCAGGCCCTCCACGCCGGTGCCCGCCACGGCGTTGGCCAGCGCGCCGTCGAAGGACTTGCCGATCATCCCGGCCCGGCCGCTCGACCAGTCGGCCCGCGCCTCGCTGCCGTCGGCGTGGTAGCCGCGCACCCGGCCCTCCAGCCAGTCGACGGCGGCCTTGCTCGCCGCCACGTCGCTGGCGCCGCCCACCGTGAAGCAGCCGTCGGAGCGTGCCGTGCCCGTCGTGTCCACCTGGACGACCGCGTAGCCGCGGGGCACGAAGTAGTTGTCGTAGTGCATCGGGAACGTGCGGGGCGCGCCGTTCGCGTCCCAGGACTTCGTCTCCGACTCGAAGCCGCGCCCCACGGTGTCGTTGTACGGGCTCGACTCGATGATCGCCGGCACCTTCAGGCCCCACTCGGTCTCGCGGGGGCGGATCACGTCCACGCCCGCCCGGTCGAGCGCGCCGTCGCGGTCGCTGTCCACGGTGAGCTGGATGGTGAGGTGTTCGCGAACGGCGACCCGGTAGGAGAACGTCGGCTGCGTACGTCCGGCACGGACCGACGGGGTGGGGTCGGGCGGTGTCGCGGTGGCGTCGGCGAGCGCCGAGCCGACGGCGAGGGTGGCCAGGGCCGTCGTCGCCGCCGTCGCGGTGACCACGCCCCGGCGCCATCGTGGGCTGAGCACGGGACCTCCTTGCTGCGGGCCCCGCAGCAGCGCGGCGCGCATGGGAGAGGGGTCGGCCAGATTCCGGATGATCGTCACTCCGGCCGCTGGGGTCGGGCTAAAACCCCTGGTGCCGCAGGGTTGCACCGCCGCCTGTGATCCGGCGGCGCGGGCCCCGTGGCGCGGGGTGGGCCCAGCGTAGTGCGCAGCCCCCGCCGGCACCCGCCGGTCGATCATCTGACTTCTGCCGTCGCACGGCGCCCCGCCGGCCGTCGTGGCCTGGGGATACGCGGCGGTCGCCGGGTCTGTGGGCCCCGGGGTGTGCGCTGTGCAGCCGGCTCAGCGGTCCGGGGGCGTACGTGGTGTGGCCGGCCCCGCAGACCCGGTACGTACGCGGCGGTCGCCGGGTCAGCAGGCCGTGGCGGCCGGCAGCCGATCGGCGAAGAACGCCCCGGGCGGCACGCCCAGCAGGGTGCGGAACTCGGCGCTCATGTGCGACTGGTCGTAGTAGCCGGCGCCGGCGGCGAGCCCGGCCAGCGACGCCGCGCCCGTGCCCGTACCTGTGCCCGTGCCCGTACCTGTGTCGCGTTGGCCGTGGGCCAGGGCCCGCCGGAGTCGGCTGATCCGGGTGAAGGACTTGGGCGGGAGACCGGCGTCCGTGGTCAGCAACTTCCGCAAGTGCCGTTCGCTGACGGCTAGTTGGCCGGCTAGTACGGGCAGTGGCGTGGGTCGTCGCGCGGACAGCGCCGCGGTGGCGGCGCGGACCAGGGCGCCGTGCACGAGCACGGTTGACGGCTGGGCGTCGATGCGGGCCCGCAGCGCCACCTCCAGATGGGACCTGACGAGGGCGCCGTCCCCGCCGGCACGGGCCAACCGCCGCTCAAGCCGGACCGCCCGCTCGCCCCACAGCGCGGTCAGCGGCAGCACCCGGTCAACCAACTCGCTGATCGGCACCCCGAGGGCGGCCCTGGCCACCCCCGGCCGCAGGGTGGCGCGGAGACAGACGGGCAACTCCTTGCCGACGGCGTACCGGGCCCGGGTGCGCGGGCCCACCACCAGCAGGTCGCCGTCCCCACCCGGCGCGGCGCGGAAGACCAGCGAGGTGGCCGTGTCGGGCAGATGCACCAGCCGGTCCCCGCCGGCACCACTCAGATCGCGCACCCCGACCAAGGCGCCCGCGAGGCTGTGGGAGCTCATGCCGGCACGGTACCGGTAGCCGTACGGAGCAGCCGTACTCGGTGGTTATAAGTCGTGATGGTCGTACGGGTAGTTGCTGCGCCGGAAGCGGTGGCGACGGTCCCGTTGATCGCGGTACGAGAGGTCGTGCCGACAGCCGAGCTGGCAGGCGCACGGTCAGTCGCGCCGGCGGTCGTAACGGTCAGCCGCGCCGGCAGCCACATCACCCACGCCACCCATGCCGGCCGTGCCACTCAGCCAACCCACGCCAGCCCTGTCACCCGTGTCACCCACACCAACCGTGCCGATTCTTCCAAGAGCCGGCGGGGTGCGCGGTGCCAGGCTGACGCCCATGATTCTGGTAACGGGTGCCACCGGCACCATCGGTCGAGAGCTGGTCCGACTGTTGGCGGGGGAGGGCCGGCAGGTGCGCGCGATGACGCGGCAACACGCCCCGGCGCCGCCGCTCCCCGACGGCGTCGACGTCGTACGGGCCGACTTCGCCGACCCCGATGCGCTGGCGAGCGTCATGGCAGGGGTCCGCGCGGTGTTCCTGCTCAGCCCGCCGGGGCCGTGGGTGGTGCAGCACGACGCGGCAGTCCTCGCGGCGGCGCGGGCGGGCGGCGTACGCACGGTCGTCAAGCTCTCCGCGATCGGCACCGGCGACGACAACCTGGCCGAGGTCGGTGACTGGCACCTGCCGGGCGAACGGGCGGTGCGCGACAGCGGCCTGGGTTGGACGGTGCTGCGCCCCTCCAGCTTCGCTTCCAACGCCCTCCAATGGGCCCACGCGATCCGCGCCGGCGCCCCCGTACCGAACCCGACGGGGACTGGTACCCAGGGTGTCGTCGACCCGCTGGACGTGGCCGAGGTGGCCGCCAGGGCCCTGACCCAACCCGGGCACACCGGGCAGGTCTACACCCTGACGGGCCCGGAACTGCTCAGCGTGCCCGACCAGGTCGAGCGGCTGGGTGAGGCCATCGGCAGGCCGCTCGCGACCGTCGGGTTGACGCCATCGGAGTACGCGGGCCAGCTCAGGTCCGCGGGGCTCGATCCGGCGTTCGTCGAGGTGGCGGTGGCGGGGGCGCGGCTGGTCGCCGGGGGCGGCAACGCCGTCCTCACCCCGGACGTGGAACGCGTCACGGGCCACCCAGCAAGCCCCTTCGCGGGCTGGGCCGGCCGGCACCGCGCTGCTTTTCGGCCGGGGCCGGAGTAGGCACCGGGGCTGGTGGGGGCGGGGGTGGGGCTCCTTCGGCGGGCCGTGGCCGGGTCAGGCCGTGGGTGGGACGTGGCTGGGGCTGGCTGGGCCGCACCGGGCTGGGCCGGGGTTGGACCGCGTCGTGTCGAGCCGGGGCCGTACGGGGTCAGGGTTGGACCGTGTCGCGCCAAGCCAGGGTCGTACGGAGTCAGAGTCGGATCGCGTCGTGCCGGGCCCCAGCGTTGCACCGAGCCAGGGCCGTACGGGGCAGGGCCGTACGGGGCAGGGTTGGACCGCGTCGTGCCGGGCCAGCGTTGCGCCGGGCCGGGGTCGTACGGGGGCAGGGTTGGACCGCGTCGTGTCGAGTTGGACCGCGTCGTGCCGAGCCAAGGTTGTGCCGGGCCGGGGCGAGACCGGGCCGGCGCGGGGCCGCGGTGAGTTGGGCCGGGGACGGGCCGGTCAGGGGCCATTTCCTGTTGACCGGCCCCGGCCGGCAATGCTGGACTCGGCGCGTGGACAGCATCCCCGCCAACCGGCGGCTCTGGAACCGGATCAGCAGCGCCTACCAACGCGAGCACGACCCGCAGATCGGCGCCACACCCAGGCTGTGGGGCATGTACTCCATCCCCGATGCGCGCCTGGACGCGTTGGGTGACGTCGCAGGCAAGCGCGTGCTCGAACTCGGCTGTGGCGCCGGCCAGTGGTCCAGGGTGCTCGCCGCCGAGGGCGCCGCCGTGGTCGGGCTCGACCTGTCCGAAGCCCAACTCGCCGCGGCGGCCCATGCGATGGGGGCGGTCGGCTACCCGCTGGTGCAGGGTGCCGCCGAACGGCTCCCCTTCGCCGCCGAAAGCTTCGACCTGGTCTTCTGCGATTTCGGCGGGCTGAGCTGGGCGCCCCCGCACCTGGCCGTCCCGGAGGCCGCGCGGGTGCTGGGCCGCGGCGGGCGCCTGGTGTTCAACGTCGCGAGCCCGTGGTTCGAAGCCTGTTACGACGAGGCCGCCAGCCGCGTGACCACGACGCTGCAACAGGACTACTTCGGGCTGCACGCCATCGCCGAGGGTGACGGTGCGACCAGCTACCAGCTCACCTACGGCGATTGGATCAGGGTCCTGCGCGGCGCGGGCCTGGTCATCGACGACCTCATCGAACCGCGGCCCGACCCCGACACACCCAACGGCTACAACGAGACCGACCCACCCGACTGGGCACACCGCTGGCCGGCGGAGTCGCTCTGGGTGACCCACAAGCCGTAGGCGCCGCCGCGCCGGGACGCAGCCCCCGGCCGGGCGGTCCCCAGTGCTGTGACCGGGATGGTGCATCGTGATCGGAAGGCGGCTCGGGGGACGAGTGCACGCGAAACGGCTGGTATTACTGGGGCATGCATGAAGAGACCGCACGCTCCGCGATCGACACATTCATCTCCGCGTTCAACGCCTCGGACGACACCTATGTGACTGCCCTGCTCTCCCAGGCCCTGACCTCAGACGTGGTCTTCTGGGGGCCGTTGGGGCGCAGCGAGGGAATCGCGGCGGTCGAGCGGTTCGTGCTGGACATCCGCCGCCACCCGGCGGGGACCGGCACGATGGTGCGCTGCTCGGCGGTGGACATGCCTGACGAATGGGCCCGGTACCAGTGGGTCTTCACCACGCCGGACGGCGGCCCCCGCCTGGCGGGAACGGACGTCGTCCATCTGCGCCGGAGCCTCATCGACCAGATCATCGTCTTCGCGGGGGAGATCGAGCCGTCCGCCCCCTGAGTCGTCCTGCTGCCGCTCCCCTTCTCCTGAACTCGCCCCTTCGGCGTTCGGGAGCTGCGGTTCGCGATGGGTGGGACTGCGGTGCTGAGGGGGCGGTCCGCCTCAGCGGGTGACCGCACCCCCGGCCCGGACCCTAGTCCTTCCCGGGCCCGGACAGCGGGGCGAACTCCCGCAACGCGCCCTCCACGATGGCCTCAAGGCGCGCGTGGTGCGCCCCGCGCCAGTACACCCGCTGGCACGCAGTGCACTGGGCGAACACGTCGTAGCTGCGCCGCGTACCGTGTTCGAGCTGTTCGCCGACGGACTCCTTGTCCGCCTCGGCGAGCAGCCCGTTGCACGCACTACAGCGCGTCCACGGCGCCAGGACCGGAGCGAACCGCCCCAGCACCTCCCGCAGTTGCTCATCGGGCCGGTCGCTGTAGACGTACGCACCGGCCCACAGCTCCCGCCGGCGCAACAGGCCGCGGTCGCGCGAGAGCAGCACCCGGCGCTCGGCCGCCGACCGGGTGGCGAGCGCGGCGTCCCCGATGTCCTCGTTCTCGTACGCGGTGTCGACGCCGAGCAGCCGCATCCGGCGCGCCAGGGTGCCCAGGTGGACATCGAGCAGGAACCGCAACGGCGCACCCGGCACCCGCTGGGGCCGCCGCACGCCGCGCACCTCGATGGACTGGCCGCCGGTCGGCACCTGGGCGGCGGGCGCCGGATGCCCGTCCACCAGCAACTCACCCACCTCGGTGAGCGGTACGCCGACCGCCTCCACGACGTGCCCGAGCGAGGAGGTGCCGTCGGTGACGAGCGAGAACGGGGCGCCGCGGCGGTCCGGGGCGAGGAACAAGTGGAGGTCGGCGGCGAACGTCAGTCGGATGCGGGGGCGTGCGGTCACGGTGGTCAGCATGCCACCGCCCACCGTGCACCGCCGCAGGGTTTCCGGTGCTCACGGGCCCACCACGCCCCTCGGCAGCCGGCGCCCGAGGCCGCTCGCCGGGCGCAACCGGCAGCCCGGGACACCCACCCGAGCCAGGTTCTCGGGACGGGTTCCGACCAGACCCGGGAAATTTCTTGAATGACCGGTCAAGATTGTCTAGGGTGGACGCATGGGCAGGACCAAGGAATTCGATCCGGACGCCGCCTTGCGCTCGGCCATGGAGCTGTTCTGGCGCAAGGGGTACGAGGCCACCTCGATGCAGGACCTGGTGGATCACCTCGGACTCGGCCGCGGCAGTATTTACGGCACCTTCGGCGGCAAGCGCGAGCTCTATCTGAAGGCCGTCGACCGGTACGGCGAGGACGCCAGGGTCATGCTGGTGCACCGCCTCGCGGGACCGGGCTCCGGCTTGCAGGCGGTGCGGGACCTGGTGCGCTTCTACGGCGCGGGCGCGCTCGCGGACGAGGACTACAAGGGTTGCCTGATGACCAACACCGCGGTCGAACTGCCCGCGGACGAGGGGGCCTGTCGACGGGTGGCCTCCGGTCTCGAAACGTTGGAGACCGCCCTGATGGGTGCGCTGGTCAGGGCCCGTGCCGAGGGTGAACTGGGGCCCGACAAGGACCCGGCGTCCCTCGCCCGGTTCCTGGTGACGCTCCTCCAGGGCATCCGTGTCGTCGGCAAGACCGCGGTACGTCAGCGCTACCTCGACGACACCGTGGAGCGGGCCCTGGCCCTGCTCGACTGACCCGGTCCGGAGCCGGACCCGGTGCGTCGGGTGTGGCGCCCTGCCTGGTGGGTGCCGGGTGTGGCGGTGTCCCGCCGGAGCGTGCTTCGGGCGACTGTCCAACCGCTGCGCGTGGACCCCGGTGGGTTCGTCGCCACGGGGGGCTCGCGCGCCTTGATCCGCTCCAACCCACCCTCGCCGCCCCCGCGCGTTCCCGTACGGCGTGCCCCGTTCCTGTCGTCCGTTCTGTCTTCGGCCTGGGCGCGCAGGGTGTGTCACCCATGACCTGAGCGCCCTTCACCCCTGCCCATTTTCTTGACTGCACGTTCAAGAAAAACCCTTCGATGTGATCTCGGAAGCGAACCGGCGCGGCTCCCCCCGGGCCCGGCGGGGGCCCCCCCCCGGGGGCCGGGGGGGCCCCCCCCGCCCGCGCCCCCCCCCCCCCCCCGCGCGCACCCCC